>CAUUFE010000042.1:0-7332 GCA_963544415.1 uncultured Atopobium sp. | reverse complement strand
GGCAAAAGTTACAGATTCTTTGCAGAAATCAGGCGCGAGAAAACTAGAGCAAGTCACGCAGGAAGCTAGAGCAATCATGCAGGATTTATGAGCCTGAAATGCACACCAAGTCTGAGCAAAAGTACTCAGACATGGCGAGAAAAACAGGCAAATCGCTCAGACATGGCGAGAAAATCCGGCAAATCACTCAGACTTGATGCACTTTTCGGGCTGTAGCGAACGCATCTCAGACTTGATGCACTTTTCGGGCTGCAGCGAACGCATCTCAGACTTGATGCACTTTTCGGGCTGCAGCGAACGCATCTCAGACTTGATGCACATTTTGAGCTGCTGCAAAAACCCTCAGCTTCATGCGATTTTCGAGCGCATGGGTTTCTCGCCAGGCAAATAAAAAAGAGGCCAGACCAAAGTCTGACCTCTCCAGTAAGCAATGTAGGATGGACTTACTTAAGGGTGACGGTAGCGCCAGCCTCCTCGAGCTGAGCCTTAGCAGCCTCAGCGTCCTCCTTCTTAGCGCCCTCGAGGACTGCCTTAGGAGCACCCTCGACGACCTCCTTTGCCTCCTTGAGACCAAGGTTGGTAAGAGCACGGACAACCTTGATGACGCCGATCTTGTTGTCGCCGAAGCCCTCGAGAACAACGTCAAAGTTGGTCTTCTCCTCTGCCTCCTCAGCAGCGCCACCAGCTGCAGGAGCAGCAGCGACAGCTACAGGAGCAGCAGCGGAAACGCCAAAGACGTCCTCAAGCTCGTGAACGAGCTCAGAAAGCTCGAGTGCTGGCATCTCTTTAAGGGCCTCAATGATCTCATCTTTAGTGACAGCCATGTCAATTCTCCTTTTTAAACGATGCAGCCTTTGTACTGCATCTGGGCAAAAGCCCGGCTTGTATGTGTGCGTTTAAGTGCGTCTACACTCTCACGCGGTTTGCGCCAATGCGCGGGTACAACAAAACGTTGCTTATGCAGCGTTCTTCTGATCTGCGACTGCAGAAAGAGCGGTTGCGAGTCCACGAGCTGGACCAGCGCAAACCTGTGCAATACCGGTAAGTGGGCTTGCAACAACGAAGACAAGCTTTGCAATGAGCTCCTCGCGAGAAGGAAGGTCTGCGTAAGCCTTTGCCTCGTCAGCGGTAAGTGCCTGACCATCAGCGATACCACCAATGAACTCAACTTTCTTGAGCTTCTTGGCCTGATCCTTGATGACCTTAGCGGCCTCGACAGGATCATTCTCATAGAAAACGTATGCGCAGGTACCGGCGAGCATCTCGTCAATCTCTGGCATACCAGCGTTCTTAAGAGCAATCTTGACGATGTTGTTCTTATAGACCTTCATGTGAGCGCCTGCTGCGGTAAGTGCGCGGCGAAGCTCCTGAGTCTCCTTTACGGAGAGACCACGATAGTCGATAACAAACAGGCCCTTGGAGTTGTCGAGAGAAGCGGAAACCTTCTCGAGCAAATCAAGTTTAGACTGAGCTGGCATGTAGTACACCTCCTTTATCATGTCTCAGGCACGAGCGCCAACAGGTGCGGCCCTCACATGAAAAGACCCCACTTTGGCAACCAAAGCGGGGTCTGGATGTACTAATCTCAAGACCACCTCGGCAGGCGGGAATTCCCATTAAGCCTTGGATTCAAGGCGCCGGCTGTCTTTGGCAGCGAACGTGCAACTACAAGACATCTGTCTTGCGTTGGATATTGTGCAGCAAAAAACTATCCAAGTCAAGGTTGAGTGCACAATTTCTTTCTCTTCATAAAAATTTGACGAGAAAGGCGGTCAAGCTGCTGCGCGTAATTTAAACGCGGCTCAATCGCACCCGAGTAGCAGACCGCCTATGCCGACCAGGCGCTTCAAGCCGCATGCACGCTTCAAGAAAAATCCGGTACCTGCAAGCAGATACCGGATTAAACGTGCTAGGTACTTCTAAGCGTTTAGCTTAGTCCTCCATAAGGTTGCGAACCTTGGTTGGATCAACCTTGATGCCAGGGCCCATAGTAGAGGAAATAGCAACGGTCTTGACGTACTTACCCTTTGCGCTGGATGGCTTGACGCGGATGATCTCGGAGATCAGTGCGCCATAGTTCTCAACAAGCTGCTGGACCTCAAAAGAAGCCTTGCCGATTGCAACGTGGCAGATACCAAAACGGTCTGCACGGTACTCAACACGGCCAGCCTTGAGCTCGTTAACCATCTTTGCAACATCCATGGTAACGGTGCCGAGCTTAGGGTTAGGCATAAGGCCACGAGGACCAAGAACACGACCAAGACGGCCAACCTTACCCATCATCTGAGGGGTTGCGATAGCTGCGTCAAAGTCAAGCATGCCCTTCTCGACCTCTGCGATGAGCTCGTCGCCACCGACAATGTCAGCGCCAGCTGCCTCAGCCTCGCGGGCCTTCTCGCCCTCTGCGAAGACTGCAACGCGAACGGACTTACCAGTGCCGTGAGGCAGAGAGATAGAACCGCGAACGTTCTGGTCAGCCTTACGAGTATCAACACCAAGGCGAATTGCAACCTCAATGGTCTCGTCAAACTTAGCAGTTGCAAGCTCCTTAGAAAGGGCTACTGCCTCTTTTGGGCTGTAGAGGTTTGCACCGTCTACCTTGGCAACTGCATTCTTGTAGTTCTTTCCGTGCTTAGGCATTATGTACCTCCTGTGGTTAGCGGGCGTCTGCCCTCCCACTCCTGCATCTTCCGTCCGTAGTTACGTCCTCTTGGCGAGAAACCCAACTACGTGCACTAACGTCGGATGCTCTGACAAAAACAACCGTCAGCCACACTAATGGCTGACGGGAGTAAACACTACTCGGCGATGGTTACACCCATAGAACGAGCGGTACCAGCGACGATCTTCTTTGCAGCCTCAATGTCGTTTGCGTTGAGGTCAGGCATCTTAATCTCAGCAATCTTGGTGAGCTGCTCCTGGGAGAGCTGGCCAACCTTATCGCGCTGAGGAACACCGGAACCACCCTTGAGGTGAAGCTCCTTCTTGATGAGCTGAGCTGCTGGAGGAGTCTTGGTTACGAAGTCAAAGGAGCGATCCTCGTAAACAGAAATCTCGACTGGGATGATGTCGCCAGCCTTGTCCTGAGTTGCAGCGTTGAATGCCTGGCAGAACTGCATAATGTTGACCTGTGCAGCACCCAGAGCTGGTCCTACTGGAGGAGCTGGGTTTGCCTGGCCTGCAGGAATCTGCAGCTTAATAAAGTTAACAACCTTCTTTGCGGGCATGTTAAGCCTCCTGTTTGAATACGTTTGAGTCTATTCTCGCGCACTCCCGAGAAGCAATCCACAAGGGACGAGAAGTGCGGGATAAGCCGTTAGTTACTAGTCTATCAGGGAAATCTGATCCATGGTGAGCTCAACCGGAGTCTCGCGACCAAAGATGGTGAGCATAACCTTGATCTTGCCGGACTCTGCGTTGACCTCAGAAACAGTTCCGTCGAAGTCAGCGAGAGGACCAGAAAGAACGTGAATTGCCTGACCGACCTCAATATTGGTTGCTGTACGCTTAGGTACAGGGCTACCCGTCTTCATACCGCCGCGACGCATGATCTTATCGAACTCATCGCGACGCAGAGGAACTGGCTTGCCGTCAATGCCAACAAAACCAGTTACGCCTGGGGTGTTGCGAACAACAGCCCAAGTATTGTCATCCAGCTCCATGCGAACAAGAACGTAACCTGGGAAAACCTTAGACTCTTTGGTCTCGCGCTTGCCGCCGTCCTTGACCTCAGTAACTTCCTCAGTAGGAATCTGAATATCAACAACAGCACGCTCAAGGCCATAGGTCTCAATACGGTGCTCAAGGTCTGTCTTTACCTTGTTCTCATAACCTGAATAGGTGTGAACTACATACCAGCGCTTAGCCATTGATTATCCCCTCAGTCCAGTAAAGGCGACGAGACCAGCAACAATGCCAGTATCAACCAGCCAAGTTACCAAGCCAAAGAAAATGATTGTTGCAATTACGGCTACAGAGAAACCAGCAAGCTCAGAGCTTGAAGGCCACACAACGCGGTGCATTTCTGTACGAACGCCTGCAAAATAAGCACCCAGGCGGCCAAAGAAGCCAGGGTTAGCGTTACGCTGAATGGACTTCTCCTGCTTCTTTGCCTCGACCTTAGTGGCCT
Organism: uncultured Atopobium sp.; assembly: GCA_963544415.1. Classification (GTDB taxonomy): domain Bacteria; phylum Actinomycetota; class Coriobacteriia; order Coriobacteriales; family Atopobiaceae; genus Lancefieldella. The sequence continues at coordinate 3,203 of CAUUFE010000042.1, read as the reverse complement.
TAGCAGAAGCTTCAGGAGTAGCTTCAGCCTGAAGGGCCTCACGCTGGGCGCGCTCTTCTGCGCGAGCCTTACGTGCGCTCCTCTTATTGCGCTCCTTATTTGCCATCCTACGCTCCCTTGGATGTTATACCTACATACAAACCGGCCAACCCTTATGGGAAGGCCGGTGAAGTTATCTGGCAGGCCAGGAAGGACTCGAACCCTCAACAAACGGTTTTGGAGACCGCCGCTCTACCATTGGAGCTACTGGCCTAGAACGAACCCACCTAGCCTAGCGGGTCTCGCGATGTACCGTGTGCTTATGGCACCATGGGCAGTACTTCTTCAACTCCATACGATCTGGGTTGTTGGACTTGTTCTTGTCCGTAGTGTAATTACGACGCTTGCACTCAGTGCAGGCGAGAGTAACGAGTGTACGCATTGATCCTCCTGAACACGGTCACGAGATGTATTCTCGAAATGTGACGCGGTTGCTTAGGTTAGCACCCACTACCCAGAGATGTCAATACTTTTCTCTAATTACTCTAGGCGTTCACATATTTTTTCTCGACAAAAAACCCGGCGCGCAAAAGAGCACGCCGGGCAAGTTAGCAACTTTTAAAGAAGTTACTCGATGACGGTGGAAACACGGCCATCGCCGACGGTGTGGCCACCCTCGCGGATAGCGAACTTCAGACCCTGCTCAAGAGCAATTGGGTGAATGAGCTCGCAGCCAACGGTGATGTGGTCACCAGGCATAGCCATCTCTACCTTGCCACCGTTTGCATCGGTGAGCTCGTAGATGTCACCGGTTACGTCAGTTGTACGGAAGTAGAACTGTGGACGGTAACCAGAGAAGAATGGGGTGTGACGGCCGCCCTCTTCCTTAGTAAGAACGTAAACCTCACCGGTGAACTTCTTGTGTGGAGTAACGGTACCAGGCTTGCAGAGAACCTGACCGCGCTCGATGTCCTCGCGCTTAACGCCACGAAGAAGAATACCAACGTTGTCGCCAGCCTCACAGAAGTCCATGGTCTTACGGAACATCTCAATGCCAGTAGCAACAGAGTTCTGAGTTGGCTTAATACCAACGATCTCGACTGGATCGTTGAGCTTGAGCTCACCACGCTCAACACGGCCGGTAGCAACGGTACCACGACCAGAAATGGTCATGACGTCCTCGATTGCCATCAGGAATGGCTTCTCGTTGTCACGAGCTGGTGTTGGGATGTAGGAGTCAACGGTGTGCATGAGCTCACGGATGGACTCAACCCACTTCTCCTCGCCGTTAAGAGCGCCGAGAGCGGAACCACGGATGATTGGAAGGTCATCGCCTGGGAAGTCGTACTCGGAGAGAAGGTCACGGGTCTCCATCTCGACGAGGTCGATGAGCTCGTCATCGTCGACCATGTCGCACTTGTTCAGGAAGACGACGATGTAAGGAACGCCGACCTGACGTGCGAGAAGGATGTGCTCACGAGTCTGAGCCATAGGACCGTCGGTTGCAGCAATAACGAGGATTGCGCCGTCCATCTGAGCTGCACCAGAAATCATGTTCTTGATGTAGTCTGCGTGGCCAGGGCAGTCGACGTGAGCGTAATGGCGCTCCCAAGTCTCGTACTCAACGTGAGCAACGGAAATGGTAATACCACGCTGACGCTCCTCTGGAGCCTTATCGATGTTCTCGAAGGCGGTATAGTCTGCCTTGCAGCCCTCGGTCTCAGAGAGAACCTTGGTGATTGCTGCGGTAAGGGTAGTCTTACCGTGGTCGACGTGACCAATGGTACCGATGTTTACGTGTGGCTTTGTGCGGTCAAACTTTTCCTTGGCCATTGCCAATCCTCCTTCTGGAACTAACCCTCGGGCTAGACCGTGGTGAAAAAACGTCTGTTTATACTCAACGGCGCAAATGTCTAGGACATGTACGCCGTAAAGAGTCTGGTACCGGCGACTGGATTCGAACCAGTGACGTCACGGGTATGAGCCGTGTGCTCTAACCAGCTGAGCTACGCCGGCATAAATGCCGCTTGAAAAATGGAGCCCGCGACCGGATTTGAACCGGTGACCTCTTCGTTACCAACGAAGTGCTCTACCTACTGAGCTACACGGGCGTGGTGGGGATACTTGGACTCGAACCAAGGAACTCAGAGAGAGCGGATTTACAGTCCGCCGCAGTTGCCGCTGTGCCATATCCCCAAATGCCGTTTTCAAGCACTCTTGAAGTAAATTTGTACGCTGTACCTTGTGGTTTTACGCACTCAGGAAGTCTAGTTGAACTTCCGTATTACCTCGTAAGCGGGAAAATATTACGATTGAATAAAAATCTTGTCAACGTAATCCACCCAACCGGGCGTATCTTATCAAATTTTTTCCACAATTACAAGCGGTTTTCTCGCCACGATTCCATGCGGTTTTCTGGCCACAACTCCAAGCGGGTTTCTCGCCAAACGGACACGGGCTTTTATGGTTGTCTATAGGAGCTATGCGCGATACGTTGCGAATGCCCTAAAATTTGCACGAAAAAAGCCAGGCAATGCCTGGCTGAAAATTCAAGTGGTGCCGCCACCAGGCTTCGAACCCGGGACCTACTGATTACAAGTCAGTTGCTCTACCAGCTGAGCTATAGCGGCATCAAGTGCAGAGGATATTCTATAGACTTTTCTGGCTTTGGTCTAGTCTCAATTTTTGAGAAATTTTTCTCCACAAACTGGTCAATACGGCATGTAGGAGCGCTTCCCTTCTGTAGGAGTTAGCTTGGTACAAATGCGCTGTCCATCAAGTTTGGCCAGCCTGAAAACCGCATCATGTCTGTGTAAAACAGCTCAGACTTGGCGAGAAAAACCGGCAAATCGCTCAGATATGACGTGCTTTTCCGGCAGATCACTCAGATATGGCGAGAAAATCAGGCTCGATGAAAGCGTCCATGACACCACACCCAGATCTAAAGCTACGTCACGAAAGACCCGCCTGAAAAGTGCAAAGAATCTGTATTTGGAACACCGATTCTTTAACAAAATCAGGCAAATCCACAGATTCTTTGCTGTTATCAGGCAAATTTTACAGATTCTTTGCAGAAATCAGGCACGTCAGTCAAATTGGCGCGTCGGGCGCATTAGCGCGTAAGGCGCGTGAGACGCTGACCTGGTCACCTATTTGCCTAGCAGCTTCCAGAGTTTCTCGCGCTGTTCTGGAGAAATGCGGTCTTCAAGCGTCATGCGCGTACT
>CAUUFE010000041.1:0-7413 GCA_963544415.1 uncultured Atopobium sp. | reverse complement strand
ATAACAGAATGCGCATCAGCAATGCGAGTTGCAATGTGAGCATCTGAGCCAAAAGAAATCTTACATCCCAGTTCAGCGCAGGTTTCTGCAATCACACGACAACGCTCAATGGCAACCTCACGCTGGCCCTCATCGTGCGTAGCCTCATTCATCTCGATAAGCTTGCCTCGATCGCGACACTCTCTGACCAGTGCGGGAACATCAAAATCTAAACCACTGCGGCCGAGATGACCAAGAATCAAAACATGTGGATTATCCAGCGCATTTACATACATCTGGGTAATTTGTTTCTGTGAGGCGCCAGCCGCCCACTGCTTGCTGTGGATACTAGCAACCGCATAATCACAGGTGCCAAGGATGTGCTCGCCAAGAATATGGGGCTGACGGAGTTTATCGCCATTAATACCCTGGTCAAACGTAATATCGTAGGCAAACAGATTGCCCTCAAGATCAACAATGTCCACTTCAGCGCCGTGAAGCAGCCTGACGCCGTACCAGGTTTCTGGCCAAATAGCGGTGTTCATAAAGAACTGGAAATTCTTAATGGTCTGCTGGTCATACAGCATGGACGAGAAGTGATCGGTGATTCCAAGCAGCTCATAGCCACGCTCAGAAGCCGCGCGAACGTTCTCCTCAATAGTTGAATAGGCGTGCCTTGAGTACAGACTATGAGTATGAACGTCGCAAGTAATGCGCATGACGTGCTCCTTTGAATCTCAATCGACAACTCTAGTTAATCACGGCCGCCATCTTGAGGCAACCCTGGCGAGAAGACCGGTCTTCTCGCCATCCGTGCGGTCTACAGCTCAATGCTCAGCTCAACGGGACAGTGGTCGCTGCCGTAGACCTCGCTCAAGATGGATGCGCTTTTGACCTGCTCAGCAATGCGATCGGAGACCAGGAAGTAGTCGATGCGCCAGCCGGCGTTGTTCTTGCGAGCGTTGAAGCGGTAGCTCCACCAGCTGTACGCGCCGGTCATGTCGGGGTGGCGGTACCTAAACGTATCGGTAAAGCCTGCGTCCAACAGCTTGGTAAAGCTCTCGCGCTCCTCGTCCGAGAAGCCTGCGTTTTGCCTGTTAGACGATGGGTTCTTGAGGTCAATCTCGTTGTGAGCAACGTTAAAATCACCGCAGGTAATCACTGGTTTTTGCTCAGACAGTTCAGCCAAAAACTCACGATAGTGCTGATCCCACTCAAGACGCTCGTCCAAGCGCGCAAGCTGGTCTTTTGAGTTTGGCGTGTACACGCACACAAACCAGAACTTCTCAAACTCCAGCGCACAGACGCGGCCCTCGTCGTCAGCAACAGGGCATCCAATCTGGCGAATTACCTGCAGAGGGGTTTCTCGCGAGAAAACCGCTGTGCCTGAATACCCCTTTCTATCTGCGTAGTTCCAGGTCTGAACGTAGCCAGGGAGGTCCAGCTCAACCTGTCCTTCCTGCAGCTTAGTTTCTTGAAGGGCAAATACATCAGCGTTTATGGTTTCAAAAATTTCCGTGAACGAAGGCTCTTTCTTGAGCACGGCGCGCAAGCCGTTGACGTTCCAAGAAATCAGTTTGTACTCTTGAGTATCGCTCATAGCTCCTCTTTCATGCTGCGACCTGGTAGTTTGGTTGCAGCGGATACATATCACAGCAGCCGCAAGTGACGCACATTCCACGCTCCGGTTACGGCGCCGAGCGGTGCGTTTGCGGCAATAAACTTTCAATAAATCCATGGTATACGACTAGTAGCCGTCAATACCGCTACAATAGAAACATTCATAGCTGGCAAGGAGGATTCATGCTTCGTCAAAGCTACAACACCTGGCAATGTGGAACTCACACTATCTCGTTGGCGCGCCCTAGGATCATGGGCGTTCTCAACGTCACTCCAGATTCGTTCTCTGATGGCGGAAAGAACTTTGATCCGGATGCTGCAATTGCTCGTGGATTGCAGATGTTGGATGAGGGCGCTGACATCATTGACGTTGGGGGAGAGTCTACTCGCCCAGGTCACACGCCTGTTCTGCCTACAGAAGAGGCTGAGCGCGTAGTACCTGTGGTGCGCGCGTTGGTAGCTGCTGGAGCAATTGTCTCCATTGATACGCGCCATGCCGAGGTGGCAAAGATGTGCGTCCGTCTTGGAGCATCAATCATCAATGACGTTTCCGGCTTCACCGATCCAGAAATGATTGCCGTAGCTGCAGAATCAGACTGTGGCTGCATTGTTATGCACTGGAACAAGGACGGCCTTGGTGCTCGTGTTGAGCGCAAGCAGGTGCAGTTGGACGATATGCGTCCTTCTCGCCTTACTGGTAGCGCAGCAGCTCGAGCCGCAGCTACAGGAGCCGAGACTCGCACACTGAGCTCGCAGCGCCGTTTTACCCTGCCTGAAGAGGCGCCTATTATGCGCCAGATTATGGGATTTTTGGGCGATCAAGCTCGTGGTTTGATGCGCGCCGGCGTGTCTAAGGACCGCATCTGCATTGACCCAGGTCCAGGCTTTGACAAGTTTGCCGACGAGGACGTTGTTATTCAGCGTGCTACTCGCTCGATGGTTTCTATGGGATATCCGCTGCTCTGCGCCGTGTCCAGAAAGCGCTTTGTCGGCGCTGTTTCTGGCGTAACTGAGGCTACGCAGCGCGATGCAGCTACGCATGCAATTTGCATTGCTGCAATCACCAACGGTGCCCGTATCCTGCGCGTTCACGATGTTGCGGGAACCGCTCAGGCTATCAACGCTTACTGGGCTATGACCGAGCGCGACCCTCGTCAGGGATTTGTGGCGCTTGGCTCCAACGTAGGCGACCGTGTGGGCTATCTGGCCCGCGCAACGCAGCTCATCGATGAGATTCCGCTGACCTGCGTTGTTTCTCTCAGCCACGCCTACGAAACTGAGCCTGCATACGGTATTGCTACACCCGTGGTAAACGCCGTTGCCGAGATTAGAACTGAGCTCCATCCTCTGGTGCTGATGGATAAGCTGCTTGAGGTTGAGAACGCTCTCAACCGCACGCGCAAGAAAGGCGAGGAGGGCCATGGACCTCGCACTATCGACTGCGACCTTCTGTGGGTTGAGGGCGAACAACACGCAGGTAAACACCTCACTTTGCCTCATCCACGCATGGGCGAGCGCGATTACGTGCTTGTGCCTATGGAGGACCTGATGCACGATCCTGTGCGCTTCTTCTCGCATGGCGGCGTGGAGATTGCCCCTCCTGACCAGCGCGTTGGTCACGTAACCGAGGATCTGGGAGCCATTACGTGGGAGTAGCACAAGAAGCTCTAGAGCTGGCACGTGGTGGTGCACAAACGGGAGAGTTTGTGTTCCGCGCCTTTGACATGCAGAAATGCGCTGCCCAGGACCAAGACGAGTGCCTTGAGCTGGCATCCACACCGGCATCCGCATCAGCATCCCCATCATCTGGCGAGAAACCCTTTGAGGTTGCAACTGTTGTGCGTCTTGGCGTCACGATGCCGTATGTACCTGCCGTTCCATACGTTGTAGCGCTGGGACTTTGTCAGTTCTTGCGTGCGCTAGATGAGAACTTTGGTATCCGCTGGCCTTACGATATTTGCTATAAAGACCAGGTAGTTGCCTCAATCAAAGCAACCGCAGGCTATCAAGAGGGCATGTTTGCCGTGGTAAGCATCACAGCAGACCCCAAGGTGCTTTGCTCAGCGTTTGGCGTTGCGGGCAATACAGAACTTCTCGCTAATAAGGTCTCTGAGCTGGTGGTTCATATCGTAAGCGCGTGGGAGCAGCAGGTTAAGCGCGCACGAAGCTTTGCGGGGCCAATCGCGCTGATTCTGAGCGACTACTTTGATATGGTTCCTCTGCTTGGACAGCAGGTCAACAAGGTATATCCCAGCGGAAACGTTGCGCTGACCGCTCGATTTGGTGGTATTGACGTGTGGGGTCATGCCATCCTTGTTGATGAGGATGGTAAAGAAATCCTTGTAAGTGAGGACGAAGCTTCCGTTGTGCCAGCGGTTTAGCTGCCGGTTTAACAGCGGGTCCAGATGCCGGTTTAGCTGCGGGTTTAACCGCAGGTTTAGCTACTGGTCCGACTACCGAGCTGTCTGCTGTAGTGCGCTCGCAGCGTTAACTACTCGGCAGCTTCGGTAGACTGCTTCCAGATCAGATAAATTCCACGCATGGTGAGCTGTGGATCAACCACGTCAAAGACATCCGTTGCTTCGCTAACGGTGTTTGCCAGGCCACCTGTTGCAATAACAGTTGCACCCTCAATACCAGGCTCTTTGAGTGTTCTGGCAACCAAGCCCTCTGCCTGAGCAGCTGCGCCCACTACAATACCTGCCTGAACAGCGCTTTCTGTAGTGTTGCCCAAGACAGTTTCGGGAGCCTTGATAGGAATGCTAGAAAGTTTGGCTGCGCGCGCAAACAGAGCGTTTGCAGAGATCATAATGCCTGGTGAAATGGCACCTCCACGGAATACGCCGTCCTTATCGACAACGTCCAAATTGGTTGCGGTGCCAAAATCAACCACAATAACCGGATAACCATAGCGCTCAGTTGCGGCAACGGAATTTGCTATGCGATCAGCACCCACAAGCTCGGGGTGGGGGATATTGAAGCGAATCTTATTCGTGGAAAGCGCGTTAATACGGGTCAGAGGCTTGTTGAGCAGCAGCTCAAAGCAGCGCTGCCAAGCACGTGTGATAACGGGGACCACGCACGAAAGTCCACCAGCCTCAACGTCGTCAAGGCTCAGTCCATCTTTCTGGAAGAACGTGAAGATGCGGCCGTGCAGAATGTCAGAGGTGTCGTTTTGATCGGTGGGCATCCTCCAGCCGCGCACCATAGTGCCTTCACTGTCAAATAAACCAATGGCAGTTTGCGTATTACCCACATCAATCGATAAAAACATTATGCCTCCGAAGAGCTGCAGACCGGCTTTGTATGTTGCATTGGATTTTAGCGCATCAAGAGCTTCTCAAAAGTTGTCGAGCGCAAGAATTGTCTGAACAAAATGTGAATTTCTCGCTAACTGCTTCTAGCAACAGAGGTGTTGTTCTGCTATACTTTTTCAGCTTATTGTCTTGATTGAGCACGTGCTCATAAAGACGCCCCTGCTCTGGTCGGAAACCAGAGCCGATGTAAGGAGTCCTGCATGAAGCAAGGTATTCATCCAGAGTACGTAGAGTGCACCGTTCGTTGCACCTGCGGAAACACCTGGACCACACACGCAACTGTTCCAGAGATGCGTCTTGACCTCTGCGACAAGTGCCACCCATTCTATACGGGTCAGCAGAAGCTTGTCGATACTGGTGGACGTGTCCAGCGCTTCGCCGACAAGTTCGGTGGCGCAGCAAACGCTGCTCTCGAGGCTGCTAAGGCTGCCAAGGAGGCAAAGGCTGCTAAGGCTGCTGAGCAGGAGGCCGCTCGTAAGGCTGCTGCTGAGGCTAAGGCTGCTGAGAAGGCAAAGCGTGCTGCTGAGTTCGCAAAGAACGCACCAGCTGCAGAGCCAGAGGCTGAGGCTGAGGCACCTGCAACCGAAGAGGCTGCAGAGTAGCAGGTATTTGCTCGCGCAAAACCGCAGAGTACAGAATCGGGGTAGCTTCGGCTGCCCCGTTTTTGTTTGGCGAGAAACCCTCTCAACTCAGAGGGTATACTTGAAAGTGAAAAATCTGCCGTCGGAGGACGAATGGAATCACTGTATACAAAGTATCGCCCGCAAACGTTTGAGCAGGTAGTTGGCCAGAAGCATGTGGTCGGCACTCTTGAGCGAGCGGTCTTGGAGCAAAAGCTCAGCCACGCATACCTGTTCTGCGGACCTCGCGGCACAGGCAAGACCACCATGGCTCGCTTGCTGGCAAAAGCTATCCTCTGCCATGAGGCTCCTGGTCATCTGCCTGACGGCACTTGTGAGGACTGTCAGTTGATTGCTGCTGGTCAGCATCCAGACGTCTTTGAGATTGACGCAGCTTCTAACACTGGCGTTGATAACGTGCGAGAAGAGATTATTTCTCGCGCTAGTTACGCTCCCGTGCGTGGCAAGGGCAAGGTTTACATCATCGACGAGGTGCACATGCTTACCTCGGCGGCATTTAATGCCCTGCTCAAGACGCTGGAGGAGCCTCCTTCGCACGTTACGTTTATCATGTGTACCACCGATCCTCAGAAAATTCTTGCAACTATTCTGTCCCGCGTGCAGCGCTTTGACTTCCGCTCCATTGCTGCTGACGAGATGGCAGAGCACCTGGTCAACGTCTGCAAAAACGAGGGCTTTACCTACGAAGACGCAGCTATTGATCTTATTGTCCGTCATGCGCGCGGTGGTATGCGCGACGCTCTTTCTTCTCTTGAGCAGCTCTCCGTTTACGGCGGCGGCGTCATTTCTGAGCAGACAGTTCGAGACGTTTTGGGCCAGTCATCCGGTTCTCTTATTAACAACGCCGCGATGGCTCTGGCTCAGCGCGACATTTCTTCACTCTTTACCACGGTAAACACGCTGTTTGAAGGTGGCAAGGATCTGCTGCAGTTCACGCGTGAGCTTGCCGTCCACGTAAGAGATCTCTATATTGCCGCAGCTGTAGGCGTTGATTCTCCAGCACTCGCAAATTCCACCGCTTCGACCGAGCAGCTTACCAAAGAGGTTCAGGCATTTGGCTCGGTTGACAGGCTCTCCAGGGTTTTGACTGTTTTGGGCGACGCTGCAAATCAGATGCGTACCGCCGTGAACCAGCGACTTGTTCTAGAGGTTGCGTTCACCAAGCTGGCGCGTCCTAACACAGAGCTTTCATTGGAAGCGCTGGCAGATAGGGTGGCAGTTCTTGAGCAGCAGCTCGCAAGCGGTGTTGTTGCGGCTCCAGTTGTCGAGAAACCCGCAGCTCCCGCACCTGTTCCGGTTCCACAGCCGGCTCCTGCGACTGTGGCGACTCCGGCACCGCAGCCAGCTCCTGTTGCCGCGCCGACTCCCGTCCCTGCGCCAGCACCAGCGGCGGCTCCAGCTCCGGCTCCTGCACCAGTCGCTGCACCAGCACCCGCAGCCGCGCCAGCTCCGCAACCAGCGCCTGCGCCACAACCTGCGCCTGCGCCACAACCAGCGCCTGCGCCACAACCTGCGCCTGCGCCACAACCTGCGCCTGCGCCTGCTCCAAAGGAAGTTGACCAGGCAGACGCACTTCTCGTCAGACAGTGGAAAGAAGTCGGCAAGGTTTGTGCGTCCAAAAATGCTGCTCATGCAGCACTGCTGGTCAGCTCAACGCTCGAGTCCGATGATGGCTCTGAGCTAGTAGTTACGCTGCCTAAGGGCTCTTCGTTTGCTATGAGGATGCTCAGCGCGCCAGCAGTTTCCGAGTTTGTAAAAGAGTGCGTTGCCCAGGTCATGGGTCCACGCCGCATCAAATATGTTGAGTCGAGCCTTGCTGCAACGGCAATCTCGCGAGAAAAACGTGCAGCTCAGGC
>CAUUFE010000040.1:0-7892 GCA_963544415.1 uncultured Atopobium sp. | reverse complement strand
CTTTTGGCTCAGATGCTCACATTGCAACTCGCATTGCTGATGCGCATTCTGTTATCAAGCAGCTGGAAGAGATTGACTTCCCTGAGGAGCTTATGGCTTGTCGCGACGCTCAGACGTTTTTGGATACCATTGCTGACGCCAAGATTCCGGCCTCTAAGCAGGGATATTAAGCCAGAACAACTGCAGCTTCAACGACATCGCATAAAGAAAAAGCCGCGTTTTCACGCGGCTTTGAACTGACTCCCATTTCTTTGACACGAGAAATAGGAGGCAGTTCAAAACACACCTAAGTCGGATAATCTGTCAAAAAGACGTATACATGACGCTGAAAATAGCTAAAACGTGCAGATTATCTTCATTTGATGTGTAATATGCCCGCAATTGAGCAGAATATCTGACTTAAGTGTGTTCTTTAGTTGCGGAATTTACCTATAGTTAAATTCTTTATATTTCCCTATTCATGTTTAAGCATATAAGATGAAGTTTATGCATAGATATGCATATCAGGTAGTGTGACCGCCTAGCTGCCTGGCTATCTTGCTTAGAAACATGTCGATTCTTCAGCAGGACCTACCAAAGCTGCGCTATTTTGTGCGCCAGGCCTAAAAGCCGACGCTAACACGCTGCAGAATCATAATCACCCGCATATGAACTGCCTCCCATTTCTTATGTCCAAGAAATGGGAGGTAGTTCACTTTGTCATTTGCGGTCGATTGATTTTCTCGCCATTGGCGGCTGGCCTTCTCCAGGTGATCTTCTAGTCTGTTGCGACGCTTATTTCATTGCAGCAAGAGTCTTTTCCCAGGCAGCAAGCGAGTCCACGCAGGCCTGATACGCAACGCAGTAGCTCACGCGTAGCCAACCTGGGCAGCCGAACGAGTCGGATGGAACAGGGAGCAGCTCAAACTGCTTTGCCACATCGCAGAACGCCTGAGCGTCTCCACCAGGAGCACGAACCCACAGGTAGAATGCGCCATCAGGCTGGATGTACTCGTAACCAAGCTTAGTTAGGCCCTCGGTCAGAACTTCTCGATTCTTTGCATAAGCCTCAACATCTGCAGGCTCATCAACGCAGTCGATAATGACGCGCTGGAAAAGGGCTGGCGCGCAAACAAAGCCCAGTAAACGAGCAGCGCCCGCACAAGCTGCGTAAATCTCCTTCTGCTCCGGATTAGACGCAGGTACCAACACCCAACCAATACGCTCGCCAGGAAGCGAAAGGGACTTGGAGTAGGAATAGCACACAATAGTGCGCTCGTAGACGTCAGGGACCCAAGGAACCTCAATGTTGCCAAAAACAATCTCGCGGTAAGGCTCGTCGGAGATGACGTAGATGTCGGTGCCCAGCTCAGCGGAGCGTTTGCGGAGCATGTTGGCAAATGTATCCAGATTTTCCCTGGTATACACGGCGCCAACAGGATTGTTTGGCGAGTTGATGATCACCGCGCGAGTCTTAGGCGTAAGAGCTGCACAAACGGCGTCAACATCAATCTGGAAGGTTTTCTCGTCAGCCAAAACTTCAACACAGGTAGCCTGTGCGTGGTCAATCCACACGCGGTACTCCGGGAAGTATGGAGCAATGACAATAACCTCTTCACCTGGAGAAACAATAGAATTGAGTGCCATGGAAACGGAGGCCGCGGCTCCGCAAGTCAAGATAAGATCGTCTGCCTGAGCTGTGTGATCTCCAAAGCGGCGGCGCAGCGACGCAGCAATTGCCTCTCTGGCCTGGGGAATGCCGATTGCAGGCGTGTAGCTGTGGACCTGCTGAGGAGGAAGCTGCATAGCGGCCTCGATAGAGGTACGAACAGACTCAGGAGCAGGCACGGAAGGGTTGCCGATCGAGAAATCAAACACATTCTGAGCGCCAATCTCAGTACGACGCTGCATCGCATAACCTGCAATCTCACGGATTGCAGACTTTTCTGATCCGTATGCAAGACTTGTCTGATTGACCATGGTTTCTCGATTCTCTCGAAGCCTACAGTACCTACCTGGTAAAACGTTGGGTGGAGGCGTGGTGGATGACGCCGCCGCGCATCTGGCCTCACACAACCTTTGATAGATAGCATATTGGGCGAGAAGATCGATCTTCTCGCCCAACTTTAAAAGTTTTAACAAATTTGTATCTATTGCACGGTCTTGCAGTAAATTTTTGAAGCAGACCGCGTAGCCGCAAGTTCAGCCGCATGGCTTGACCGCGTGACTTCACTGCGAGCTTGACCGCGTAACTTCAGCCTATTCGTACACGCAAGGCTTCAGAACGCCAACAAATGGCAGGTTGCGGTAGCGCTCTGCATAGTCCAGGCCGTAACCAACAACAAACTTATCGGGGACGTGAGTGCCCACGTAACGAGGATCAATAGCTGGACGCTTGCCCTCAATGTCCTTGACCAGGAAAGCGGCAATCTCAATGGAAGCGGGGTTACGAGACTGGAGCATGCGGACCAGGTAAGAGAGGGTTAGGCCGGAGTCCAGGACGTCCTCAACGATGATGACGTGGCGGCCCTCAATCTTGGTATCAAGATCTTTTACAATGCGCACAACACCAGAGCTTTTAACGCCGTCGCCGTAGCTGGAAACAGCCATAAAATCGATGGAGAGTGGGCACTCAATGGCGCGCATAATGTCGGCCATGAATACAACAGCTCCGCGAAGAACAGCAATGACCAGGGGGTTCTTGTCCGCGTAGTCACGCGTGATCTCCGCGCCCACCTTCTTGACGATGTCCTTGATGTCCTGTTCGTCAAGCAGAATCTCTTCAATATCAGGGTGAAGCTCCGCCATTACTGGCTCCTCTCAAATGGCTTGTGACCAGAATAGATGTTCAATTCTAGCAGCTGTTTTGTATCTTGCGTACATTTTACTCGTTCATCGGGACGAATTCCCGCAACCCACACTACATGTCCACGAATATTTGTTCGCACAATAGGCATCATGCTCCTGGATTCAACGGGAACGCCTGCCTCACCCAGCAGGTCAGAGATCTTTTTTGACTGCCCGTGCATACCCAGAGGCTGCATGGTGTCCCCCGCCTCGGGTCCCGAGACCCACAGGCTACCGCCGTGAACTGGGTCTACCCCACAGGCTTGTGCGTCGAGAAGAACCGACTCGCCCAACCATTCCTGGCTATGTGCGGTTGCATAGGACACGACGTCAAAGCCGTGCTCCACAGGGAGAATGCGTGCTGAAAGCACTCGGCCGTCTGCTAGCTCCAGCGTTCCCGGAACTGCAAGGTGCTCGCCAAACGTGGCTGCAGCAGGTACCGTACCTGCAGGTTCGTTGCTGGCCGCGCCGCCCGCAGCGCTCGCGCTCCCCGCGGCACCCGTGAACGAGAATGTCACGGTGCCCAAACGAACGCGCGCTTCAAGGTTTTGCGGCAAGTTAGCCACGCCAACTCCCGCAGCAACCGCTTCAAGCACGGCATCTACGTGCCTGAACTCTAGCCAGGCCTCAGGGATTAGTTGCCGAGCCACAATCCTTACCACGCGGCGGGCAATCACCATGTCAGTAGAGCTCAGCTTCAACGCGTCAAGTACCAGTGAAAACTCACTCTTGCGCAGCGTAATCTGCCTCAGCTTGCGAGCGGCCTTCGCCTCAAGATAATCGTCTTCGTCAGTCATCAAATCTGCAATTTTGCACACCGTTTGCACCAACATCGGGTTTCTCGCCTTAAGAAGCGGAAGCACGTTGTGGCGCATATACGCACGTAGATAATGGGTATCTGTGTTGGTAGCGTCTTCGTGCCAGTCCAGACCACGAGCCTTCAACCAGTCTTTGAGCTGGTCATGCGTGTAGTCAAGCAGCGGACGATAAATCAGCCCGCGATGCCTGGGAATCGACGACAGGCCGCTCATACCAGATCCGCGCATCACGTTCATCATGAACGTTTCCGCTCGGTCGTCAGCCGTATGCGCCGTCAAAATCTTTGCCTTCTGGCGAGAAACCCCCTGTTCAGCGCAAAGTTTTTGAGCGAGTTCTCGCGCGGCGTCATAGCGCACACGACGACCAATTTCTTCCACGTTGCCGTCACGCTTCTGCGCAAGCTTTGCTACGTCCACACGTAGCACGGTGCAGGGAATTCCCAGTGAATCGCACGTTGCTTGAACAAAGTGCTGGTCAGCATCTGCGTCTGCCCCTCGAAGCAGATGGTTTACGTGCAGCACATGTAAGCGCTCTTGTGCAATGCGCGCAAGACCTGCACCATCGCCAAGGTCAAGCGGCTCCGTTGCCGCCATGTGAAGCAGCGCCATCGAGTCAGCTCCGCCCGAGACCATGAGGATGACGGGCGCGGCAGCCTGACCTCGATGTGAGCCATCTGCCTGGCCTCGGCGCAAGCTATCTGCCTGGTCTTTTGCAGCAAGAGCGCTTTTCTTATTGAAGTATGCGTGTACGGATGGCACTTAGCACCAATTTCTGTCCGGTGTGTTTGTTACAGTTATACCCGAAAGTTACTCAGTAGAAAGAAATTCATGAATCCCACGTTTCGCCTACATATTCTTGCGAGCGGATCAAAGGGCAACTGCAGCCTGCTAGAAACGCCTGATGGTCTCATTATGATTGATTGCGGAATCTCTAGAAAAGAAATTCTGCGTCGATCTAAAGAGCTAAACGTTAACCTGTCTGAGCTCGTGGCTATCTTAATTACACACGAGCACACCGACCACGTCTCGGGCCTTCCGGTAGTTAGTAAAACTTTTGATGTTCCTGTGTTTGCTACAACAGGAACTGCCGCCGCGCTCTCAAGAAGAAGCTCCTGCTCAAGTGTAACCTTTACCCTTGTTGACCAGGCGGGATCTATTCATATTGATGCAGTGCCAGACATTGAGATAAGCACGTTCCCAACCTCGCACGACGTTTGCGAGCCCATAGGCATGCGCTTTGATTATCTTGCTGGCCCTGATAGGCGCATTGTGGACTCTGTGGGTTACTGCACTGATACGGGCATTCTGACGCCACAGGCTTTCGAATATCTCTCTGATGTGCGCATTCTTGCCATTGAGTCCAACCATAACGAGCAAATGCTGCTTACGGGTCCCTATCCGTACGTGCTTAAACAGCGTGTCCATGGAGACTCCGGCCATCTGTCAAACGAATACACCGCACGAGCATTGTCGCAGCTTGTGGGACCAAACACGCGCTGCGTGGTTGGCATGCATCTCTCTCACGAGAATAATCGTCCAAGCGTTGCCGTAAGAACGCTTGCAGAAGCAATTGGCGCGCTGCCGCTCATCGATGCGTTCACCGAGGCGCAGACCCCCGACGGCTCTCTTGCCGTCTGCGTTGCCAGCCAAGATTGGCCGATGTCACTCTAAGCTGCACGTTTGCGTGCTGACGCAAGCGCTCCAGGTCCGCGGCCAACCGCTTCAGGTCCGCGGCCAACCGCTTCAGGTCCGCGGCCAACCGCTTCAGGTCCGCGGCCAAGCACGTATCCCAGGTTCTGCGGCATCAAAAAAGCGAGAAAACCTTGGAGCTCCAAGATCTTCTCGCTATGCGAGGTGCCTGTAATCGGGCGTTGAACAGGCACGTCTAGCCGTACGCCCGGCTGCAGCTATACGTGCCTGGCAGGTCAACTACCAGGCACCTTACTGCCTGGACAGAAGCCTGGCTAACCGCCAAAGCCACTGCCCAGATGTTTTAGTTTTAGTCGATTGCAATCTTTGTGACGCTTGCCTGCTGATCCTGCTTTGGAACAGTGATGGTCAGGATGCCGCCGTCAAGCTTTGCAGTCAGACCTTCTCGAGCTGCGTCCTTCAGATACACGCCGCGAGTAGCCTGCCACTCAGAAGACTCTTTGTGCAGGTAATTCTTAGCCTTCTCCTCCTCGGACTCCTTACGAGTTGCAGTGATTGAAAGCCTACCCTCGTTGAGCTCGACATCGATGTTCTCCTTGGAAACACCAGGGAGCTCGGCCGTTACCACGTAAGACTGGCCCGCGTCCTCAACGTTCATAACAAATGCGTCAGACGAGACGGAAGACAGGGCGGAATAAGGCGCATCAAAGAAAGAATCAAATGAGCCAAAAGGCCACGTGCTCAGATTCCTTGCAATACGATCATAGGGAACTACGTTCTTCATAGTAACCACTCCTTTACTGGTAGATGCCGTTATTGGCACTTCGTTATTCATCATTTGTTGTACCCTGATTGCGCAAATTTATACAACTTTTTATAAAATTTCTAAGTCTATATGACTGAGATTGTCCTGCTGATATGTACAGCAGGATCATGCTCGCACCAACGCCGATTCACCATGCCACCTCACACGCTCTTCTCGCAACTGTTTAAATATCCGAGCAAAACTGTGCAGGAATACACGAGCTGCGGTATCATGTTTTATATCAATGTTTTGCGAGACTACGACAAAAGGATCATCGTGGACACCTCGAACAACCTTGAAAATAACGTTTCATCTGCTGATCAGGACTCTCGCTCTGACACCCAGCAGGACTTTGAATACGCCGAATCTTTTGAGCAGGAGGCTCAGTCAGCCGATGGGGTCGAGCTTCACGCAACTGGCGCGCAGCACTTCTCGACATCTGAAGCTTCCGGGCACGAAGGTGAAGGCGCTTCAAAGCAGCCATACGTCCGCCAGCATCGCCATCACAAAACCGTGGAGCCTATCAGCGACTTTACCATGCCGGGCGAGAAGCTCGAACTTCCCGAGAACCAGGCTGCTGGCTTTGAATCAAGCAAGGGCGCTTACGCGAAGAAGGGTTGGCGCAAGCCAAAGAACGAGATTGCGCACCTTCGCAAGGACGTTCACTACGGACAGTTCCTGCAGGTTCCTAAGGGTCAGCGCGACATCTTTGTCAGAAAAGAGCGCCGCTCAAATGCAGGTTCGCTGATTGCCGCCATTATCGTTTTGGCCATCATCGCTACAGTTTTCTATTTCCTCTGGACCTGGATGTCCGCCAACTGGGGCGTCGCTGTCCGCTAAAAGCGCTGTTCACCAGCGGTAACTGCAAAGTTGCGAAGCCGACCGACGCGCCCAAAGCAGCGCGGTGTGCGCAAAGCAACGCCAGCTGTTACGCGCCTGATTTCTGCAAAGAATCTGTGACTTCTGCCTGAAAATGTAAAAGAATCGGTGGATTCTGCCTGATTTCATCAAAGAATCTGTGCCCCAAACACAGATTCTTTGCACTTTTTAGGCAGACTTTGAAGCGTGCTCGAGATTACCCCTCCATGGAGCCTGATTTTCTCGCCATGTCTGAACGATTTGCCGGAAAAGTATGCCAAGTCTGAGCTATTTGCCGGTTTTTCTCGCCAAGTCTGAGCTGTTTTACTCAGACATGATGAGCTTTTCAGGCTCGCAATCATGGGCTAGCCACCTAACTGCACACAAAAAGCCGCTGATACGTCATGTACCAGCGGCTTTCGTTTGTAAGGTTTACGTTTGCCAAGAAGTGTGCGGCAAGAAACCCGTGCGCTCGCAGCGCTTGGCGAGAAGCCCGGTGATCTAGCTCCAAGGATCGCGCTCAAAGAGAGGCTCGCTCACGGGACGACGATCGGAGTACGGGTCATAACCATCATCGTCCTCGTTTTCCGCGCGAGCAAACTCCAGGTCAACAACCTGCGCTTTCTTGGAATCTGTGTCCTTACGTGCAGTGTCCTTGCGTACTGTGACCAGCGGCGTAGCCGTTGCAGCAGCTGTGACCTGCGGTGTAGCCGTCGCAGCAGCCGCGACCTGCGGCGTAGCCGTCGCAGCTTCCTTGCGTACCGCGGCCTGCAGCTCGGGTTTCTCGGCCTTGCCAGCCTTATCGCACATGCGCAGCCTCACTTACTTCTTGCGAGCAACCAAGTTGCCATTCTCGTCAGTATCAACCAGAACAGTATCGCCCTCATGCAGCTCACCTGCAATAATCAAGTTTGCTACCTGGTCAACAACGCGAC
>CAUUFE010000039.1:0-8005 GCA_963544415.1 uncultured Atopobium sp. | reverse complement strand
CTCGTGCACTTGGCGAGAAAAACCTCAAGCTTGATATGGCTCGCGGAAAGCCAAGTCCTGCGCAGACGGCGCTGTCTAAGCCTATGCTTGACGAGCTGAATTCTGCTTCTGACCTGACTGACGGCGGCTCTTTTGCAGACAACTACGGAGACCCCTGGGGCCTTCCTTCTGCGCGAGCCTTTGCCGCGGAGCTCACAGGCGTACCTGCTGATCAGGTCATTGTGAATGGCTCTTCAAGCCTCAACCTTATGCATGACATTATTTCTCATGCCGTAACTCACGGTCTTTCTGGTCAGCCTTCTTGGGCAGAGCAGATGGCGGCTGCAAAGGCTCAGGGTACCACGCTCAAGTTCCTGTGCCCTGCTCCAGGCTATGACCGTCATTTTGCTATTACACAGCATTACGGCTTTGAAAACGTTGCAGTACCTATGACCGATGACGGCCCCAATATGGACGTGGTCAAGGAGCTTGTTGAAAACGACAGCTCTGTTAAGGGAATTTGGTGCGTACCACGTTTTGCTAATCCTACCGGTATCACCTATTCAGACGAGGTTGTCCGTGCGTTTGCAAACCTTAAACCTGCTGCTCCTGACTTTAGAATCTTCTGGGATAACGCCTATGCAATTCACGCCTTTGTACCAGAATCTGAGGCTACTCAGCTCCTCAATATCTTTGATGCGCTTTCAGAGGTTGCCGCAGACGATGCTCAAAAGAACCTGGTAATTGCTTTTGCTTCAACGGCAAAGGTAACCTTCCCAAGCTCAGGCATGGCATGGGTTGCCGCAAGTCCTGCAGACATCAAAGAAATCCAGAGCGCTTTCAAGGTTGCTCGAGTTTCTCCCGAGAAAATCTCGCAGCTGGCACATGTGCGTTTCCTCAAAGATGCTCAAGGTATTGAAGCCCATATGCAAAAGCATGCCGAGCTGCTTCGACCACGCTTTGAACTGGTTGAGCGCAAATTGCAGGAGGGTCTGGGTGATTTAGGCGTTGCAACCTGGTCTCATCCTAAAGGCGGATATTTTGTCTCGTTTGATGGTCCTGTTGGCTCTGCCCGTGCAATTGTTTCTCGCGCACATGAGTTGGGAGTTACTATGACGCCTGCAGGTGCTACGTGGCCAAGTGGCAAAGATCCTTTTGATACTAATATCAGAATTGCTCCAAGTTATCCAACGCTAGAAGAGCTGGATGCAGCACTTGATGTGTTTATTGTTGCTGTTAAACAGGTAAGCGCACGATTAGCAAAAGTAGACCGAGGACAAAGCGTCTGGGGATAGCTTGTGTAACTTTGGTATTTACTTTGAAAGTAAGCCCATTCTGCCGTATCTTGATTAACTATGTTTAGAAAAAGCGATTGGATGTTGAATGCCAACTAATACTTCAAAGCCAGAACTTACACCAGAACAGAAGGCAGAAAAAGAGCTGGTTGCTATGGCAAACCAGACCGCAAAAAAGAAGGCAAAGGACCGCAAGCCCGATGAGGCTCCTAAAAAACCAGGTCCTTCTACAGGTATGAAGATTGCTATTGGTGTATTCTCGCTCTTTATTGCTATTTCTATGATGTTGCCTTCCCTGGCCAGTATTTTCTCTAACTCTCAAAAGCAGAATCAGAACCATCAGAATTCTCCTGAGGCTATTAACCAGGTCTATCAGAAACAGGCAGAAGAAAAAGAGTCTGCTATTCAGTCCAATCCAGATAATCTACCAGCACATCTTGATTTGGCTCGTACGTATCTAGGCTGGGGAATGGCACTTAAGAGCTCCTCTCAAGATGACTCTGTTCAGAAGCAGTCTTTACAGCTGATTAACAAGGCAATTGCCGAGTACGATACGTATCTTGCTTCAAATGATTCTGATGAGGTCCGTGTTGATAGGGCTATTGCGCAGTTCTATGCAGGAGACCAAACGGGTGCCGTTGAGGCGCTTAAGGCAGTAACAGATCGCTCTCCAGACTATGCTAACGGTTGGCTTAATTTGGGAATGATGTATCGTGTTACTGATCAAGTAGATCTTGCAAAAGAGGCACTGCAGAAGGCAATTGAGAAAGATTCCGATAATAGCGCCGGTGTGAGGGATAATGCACAGAAAGTTCTTGATGCATTAAACGGAAACACCTCTACCTCTTCAAATAACACTAAGTAAGGAGGAGTTATGGCACTAGAGATAAGCTCTGAAATTACAGATGAAAAGGCCATTATTCGCATTGAGGGCGAGGTAGACGTATCAAACGCCTCTGAGCTTCGCGATGCTTTGGATACCGCGCTCGCCGATGGAGCAAAAGAAGTTGAAGCTGATTTTGCTGAGGTAGCTTATATTGATTCGACGGGCATTGGCGTTTTAGTGGGTGCCGCACATCGAGCACAAGAGAGTGGTTCTGTGCTTGTTGTTGCAAATCCTCAGAAAAACGTGGAGCGTGTCTTTTCGCTTCTTGGGGTTGATAAAGACCTTAACGTTCGCAAGTAGGTTTGGTAACTTGCAAGCTCTTTGAGAAACGGTTCAAAGAGCTTGTTTATGTTTGTTCCAGAAAGGTATTGCTTGTGTTTGGCATTGGAGAAACAGAGCTCGTACTAATTTTGCTCTTTGCATTTTTAGTATTTGGTCCTGATAAATTACCTGGTATGGGTCGCACACTTGGTCGTGCTCTTAGACAGTTCCAGAACGCGCAAGAAGGCTTTAATAAAGTTGTCCGTGCAGACTTACTTGACCCTGCAGCAGACGCACTTCACGAGAAGCCCAAGCGCTCCGAGCAGCTCAAAAATGCTGCATCTGATGCTGACCGCGAAGATGCTGATCATCAGGAAACCTTTGCTGAGCGTCGTGCTCGCCTCAAGGAGGAGCGCGAGGCAGCTGAGAAGGCTGCCGCTGAGCAGAGTAAGCAAGCTGAGCAGACCCAGGAGGCTGAGCAGCCAGAGGCCACTTCTGCTGAAGAAGCTCCTGCTGCGGCACCACAAGCTACGTCTTCTGTTGCTTTCTCCGATGATTCTACAGAGATAACTGAGTACGTGGCACCTAAGGCTGCAGAAGAAACTCCTGCTGCTCCATCTGCAAAAGACCTCTATAACCTTGGATCTGCCCGTTCTTCTCGCTCTATGGCAGAAGACAAGAAAGAAGAAGTTGCTGGAGAGGAGGGAGAAAGCCAGGACGCATAAGTCCAGCTTTCGTGTGTAATGCCTATTACTCCAGCTCGTATGCCACTTTTTGATCACCTGGGAGAACTCCGTCGCCGCGTGACCATTGTGGTGGTTTCGCTTTTTGTTACTGCAATCATTATTTATTTTGCAACACCTGCATTGATTGAGATCTTGATTGACCCTATCAGGGAGTTTCTGACCGACGGTAAGCTTACGGTTATCTCCGTTCTTGGTGGTTTTAGTATCAGGTTTAAGGTAGCTTTCTTTTTCTCGGTGATTATCTGCACACCTATTATCATCTGGGAGATTATGGCTTTCTTCTTGCCTGCGCTTAACGCTAAAGAGCGCAAGTGGGTTGTTCCTACCGTGGCAGCCATGATTACCTTGTTCTTCTTGGGTATGCTGTTCTGCTACTTCATCATTTTGAACACCGCAATTGGTTGGATGATTGGCCAGTCGCAGGAGTTTGCAGGAACCATTAATGAGGCAAGCGATTACCTCAACATTATTATGATGTTTGAGATTGGCTTTGGTGTTGCGTTCCAGCTTCCTCTGGTTATCTTCTACCTAGCCATTCTTCACCTTGTTCCTTACAAGGATATGCGTGAGCAGTGGCGCTACGTTTACGTTGGACTGATGATTCTCTCTGCAGTTGTCACTCCTGACGCATCACCTGTCACCATGATTTTGATGTTTGCAGCTCTTATCCTTCTGTACGAAGTTGCTCTGGCTGTTGCTCGCTACGTCATTATTGCCCGCGATGGCAAAGCTGCTCTTAAGTGGAGCCGCGAGGACTATGAGCAGCATGAGCTGGACAAAATCTAGTAATTCCGCTTTTTAATTTGGAGAGTGTTGTTCTTTGATTCTAGTTGTTACCGAGAAAAACGACGCAGCGCAGCAGATTGCTCGCCTTTTGTCTGAATCGGGTAAACCTGAGGCAGACAAGGTATACAACACTCCTGTTTATCGTTTTAGACGCGGCGGAGAAGACCATGTTGCTATTGGTCTTCGCGGTCATATTCTGCAGCCGGATTTTCCTTTGGCTCTCAAGTTTGACAAGGAAGAGGGCTGGTACGGAGAAACTGCAGAAGGGGAGCATCTTCCTGCAGATGTTCCAGATGGTCTTGAGCGTCCTCCTTACAAGGTTAAGCGCAAGCCTTTTATGGCAGATGGCGTTGACCTTAAGGGTTGGAAAATCCCTAGCTTGCCTTATTTGATTTGGGCCCCTGTAGATAAACAACCTGCAGAAAAAGAGATTATTCGAGCACTCAAGAATCTTGCTAAGAAGGCAGAGTCAGTCATCATCGGCACAGACTTTGACCGTGAAGGTGAGCTTATTGGTTCTGATGCGCTTGCTCAGGTTCTCTCGGTTAATCCTAATCTGGCAGTATTTCGTGCTCGCTACTCTGCCTTTACCAAGACAGAGATTGAGACTGCCTTCAATAACCTGGTGGATCTTGATTACAACTTGGCTGCAGCAGGTGAGTCCAGGCAGTATATCGACCTCATTTGGGGTGCGGTACTGACCCGTTACCTGACCACTGCACGCTTTGGTGGTCTGGGCAATACGCGCTCTGCTGGTCGTGTTCAGACTCCTACGCTGGCACTTGTTGTTGAACGCGAGCGTGAGCGCTTGGCATTTAAGCCAGAAGATTATTGGGTTATTTCTGGTGTTGCTGCCCCAGAAGATGATGCGGAAGCAACCTTTAAGATGGTTCACCAGACCGCAAGGTTCTGGGATCAGGCGGAAGCAGATGCAGCTTACGCAGTTGTTAAGGATCAAACGCAGGCAACGGTTGTCGAGATTGAGTCTCGTAGCAGAAAGCAGCAGCCACCAGCGCCATTTAACACTACGTCGCTGCAGGCGGCTGCAGCTGCAGAGGGTATCTCGCCAGCTAGAACTATGCGTCTGGCAGAGTCTCTGTACATGGACGGCTTGATTTCATACCCACGTGTTGATAACACGGTCTATCCAAGTTCGCTTGACTTGAAGGATTGTGTTCGTACACTGTCTTCGGTTCCTCAGTATGCTCCTACCTGCAAAAAGCTCTTGGGTCAGCCAAAGCTTCACGCAACGCGTGGCAAGCAGGAGTCTACCGACCACCCACCAATTTATCCAACAGCGGCAGCAAATCCAGATGCCTTGCAGCCCGCAGCTTGGAAGCTCTATAACCTGATTGCTCGAAGGTTCCTTGCAACCCTTATGGGTCCAGCTACTATGAGTGGCACCAAGATTACGCTTGATGTTGCAGGTCAGCCCTTTGTTGCAAACGGAACGGTCTTGGCTGAGCCAGGCTTTAGAGAGATTTATCCCTTTGGTCTTAAGAAAGACGATCAGATCCCTGATGTCGGCGAGGGAGAGATTGTCTCCATTAAGTCTTTGTCGCTTGATGCTAAGCAGACAGAGCCACCTGCTCGCTATAGCCAGGGCAAGCTTATTCAAGAGATGGAGAAGCGTGGTCTGGGTACAAAATCTACGCGTGCATCCATTATTGATACGCTCTACCAGCGTAAATATCTCAAGAATGATCCTGTTGAGCCAAGTCAGCTTGGTATGGCAATTGTTGATGCGCTTTCCCAGTTTGCCCCACACATTACCTCGCCTGATATGACGGCAGAGCTTGAGTCCGATATGACAAGCGTTGCTGAAGGTAAAGACACGCGTGATGGCGTTGTTACGCACTCAAGAGCGCTGCTTGCGGGCATGATTGATACGCTTATTGACCATAAAGAAGACTTGTCCGAGGCCATTGCTGATGCCGTTACTGCTGACGCAAAGGTGGGAACCTGCCCTAAGTGCGGCAAAGATTTGGTTGCTAAGAGCTCTCTGAAGACTCGTGGAAGCTTTGTAGGCTGCATGGGTTGGCCAGACTGCGATGTTACGTATCCGCTGCCTCAGGGACGCGTAGAGCCGCTTGAGGGAGAGGCTGGCGTCTGCCCAGAGTGTGGTGCTCCTCGCGTAAAGGTTCAGCCGTTTAGACAGCGCGCGTATGAGACTTGCATCAATCCAGCTTGCCCTACAAACGCAGAGCCAGACCTTATTGTGGGCGAGTGCCCAACCTGTAAGG
Organism: uncultured Atopobium sp.; assembly: GCA_963544415.1. Lineage (GTDB taxonomy): Bacteria > Actinomycetota > Coriobacteriia > Coriobacteriales > Atopobiaceae > Lancefieldella. The sequence continues at coordinate 1,809 of CAUUFE010000039.1, read as the reverse complement.
CCAATGGTAAGCACGGCGACCTGGTAGCGCACAAGTCCGAGCGCACGGGTAAGCGTTTTATTCGCTGCACCAACTACGAGGAGTGCGAGACAAGCTATCCTCTACCAGCTCGTGGAAAGCTCGAGAAGACCGATGAGGTCTGCCCAGACTGTGGCGCACCTATGGTGATTGTTACTACCCAGCGTGGTCCTTGGAAGCTCTGTCCAAACTACGATTGCCCTGGTAAAGAAAAGAAAACTGCCCCGCGTAGAGGCGCTCGTAAGAGTACTAAGAGCACCAAATCCACCAAGGCAGCAAAAAAGTAAACGTATGACGGTGCATCGAGAGGTGCACCGTTTTCGGAAGAACGAGCGTCCCTCTCCAACGCCCGCTCCATACGTATTTTTACCCATTTTTGAGCACTCTTCATGTGGAAATGCGCAAAACCTTTAGAATATTCATGGCGAGAAACACAATCTGTCTGTATCGTGAGATAGTTAAGAGGGAGGGAAGCATGAACAAAGACGCACGTACATCTCAAGGCTTGTTTATCACGCTTGAAGGCGTTGATGGCTGTGGCAAGTCAACACAAGCTTCTCTTCTCCGAGAAGACCTTGAAGCTCTTGGCTTTGACGTTGTCTTTGTTCGCGAGCCCGGTGGAACTGCTATTTCTGAGCAGATCAGAGGCGTTGTTCTTAACCCAGAAAACAATGCTATGTGTGATGAGTGTGAGCTGTTGCTCTACGAAGCAAGTCGTGCTCAGCTGGTAGGAGAGGTTATCCGCCCAGCTCTTGCAGCCGGAAAGATTGTCTTATGCGATCGTTTCTACGATTCCACCTATGCGTATCAAGCAGCTGGTCGCGGTCTTGATACAGATCTTGTACACCGTGCAAATCGTTTAGGAAGCTGTGGGGTTTCTCCTGATAGAACCCTTGTCTTTATGCTTGAGCCAACAGTAGCTCATGCGCGTGCTACGCAAAATGATGCCGATAGGCTAGAAGCAGAAGGTGTTGCCTTCCAGGAGCGTGTTTTTGCTGGTTATAGGCAGCTTCTGCAAGATGAGCCAGAGCGCATAAAAGCTGTTGATGCAGACGGCACAATTGATGAAGTTCGTGCGCGCACCCGTCAGCTGTTAGCTGATCTTATCCCTGGTATTTGTGAGCTTGGTGAGTGATTCGTTTATGACTCAAGAGAGCACACATGCTACGCAGAATAGCTATCCACTTCCTCAGGCATTAACGCGTCTTCAGGATCAACCTCAGGTCCAGAACTTGCTTGCGCGTGCACTGCATGAACACAAGCTTGCTCATGCCTATCTGTTTGTAGGTGCTCCTGGTTCTGGTAAAGGCCTTGCGGCCAAGGCTTTAGCGCAGTGTGTTCTCTGTGCTCAAGGTGGCGACGCTGCCTGTGACGACTGCATTCGTATTTCTCGTGGTACCCACCCTGACGTGCACGTACTTACTCCAGCCTCCGCAAATGGCTATCTCATTGAACAGATTCGTCAGCTCATCGCTGATGTTAGCCTGGCGCCTATGCGCTCAACTCATAAGATTTACGTGATTGACCGCGCTGATTTGCTCAGAGAAAACTCAGCAAATGCGCTGCTCAAAACTATTGAAGAGCCACCTGCAGACACCATCTTTATTCTGTCTGCGCGCTCTTCTTCTGCGGTGCTTCCCACTATTGTTTCTCGCTGTCAGGTAGTTGCGTTTAGAACGCTTACTGATGCTGCAGCTAAAGCTGCCATTATGCGAGAGATTTCTGCCACGGAACAAGAAGCTCGTATTGCGCTTGCAGCAACAGGAACCCCTGGTAGAGCTGTGGAGTTTT
>CAUUFE010000038.1:0-8422 GCA_963544415.1 uncultured Atopobium sp. | reverse complement strand
AGCCGCTTCATAGCCCAGCTTTGTCATGTAGAAACAGAGTCAGAAGCGCAAGAGTTTCTCGCCACGGTAAGAGCAAAGCACTATAACGCTCGCCACAACGTTCCCGCATGGATCTTGGAGGACGGTACAGAGCGTGCTTCCGACGACGGAGAGCCTTCCAGAACGGCGGGAATGCCGGTGCTGGAGGTATTGCGCGGAGCGGAGCTTAAGAACGTCTGCTGCGTTGTCACGCGTTACTTTGGCGGAACGCTTTTGGGGCCTGGTGGACTTGTTCGTGCGTATACGGCAGCAACTCAAGAGGCTTTGGTTGCTGCTGAGGAAGCATCTGCTGTTCAGGAAATGCTGCAGGTTGTGAGGGTGGAGTTGTCGACCCCGTATAACCTGTATGAGCAGATTCAGCGCTTGGTCTCAGATAACGGCGGCAAGGTTATAACGGCAGAGTTTGGAGCGGACGTTTTTCTCGCCATAGACTTTAGGTGCGGAGAAGAAGTAGCGTTTACGGATGCACTGACAGAGGTCAGCGCTGGAAAGATTACAGCCGAGGTCTCCGCGGCGCGTTTTGATCTGTTCTAGTGGGTTTAATAAATCTAGCCTCGATAAACCAAAAAATACCGAATAAAAGAATAGTAAGGATAGTGCGGCCATTTTCTGGAAGCATGCCTCTAGAATCGCAATACCAGATTAATAAAAAGAGCACTAAGATTGCAGCTCGTAAAATGACACGCTCTTTTGAAATTGCTCTCATGAGAGCCTCCAGAAAGTAAGCTTGAACTTCTCTTTTTATCAGTATAGACCAGTAAGGCCGGCACAGAAAATTCTGTACCGGCCATAGGTGCTTTTATGTGCGTGCTTAGTAGGCTGTGGTTGCGTGTACCTTACTTGCGGTTACGACCACCAAGGGAGTGGCCAAGGTTCTCCCAGAAATCAATCTGGACGTCCTCGCCCTCGTCCCAGACCTTGAGCAGGTCCTCTGGAACGTACTGACGACGAACATCAGCCTCGCCGCCGTAGAGGCGGAACCAGTCTGCGCTCATGATGAGGTAACCGTCCTTACCGGAGTCCTTACCCCAGCTGTTCTCAATGCGCCACTGCTTAGCCTTACCGTCCTTATCCAGCTCAACACCCTGGAAGGTCATTGCGTGGGTAAGGGAAGTTTCATAGTTCTCAATCATTGAGGCGCGATCCATGTCAAAATCAACGCCAAAGAGGCCGTTGTAATCCATGGTGTCGGTTGAGAGAACGTAGTTAAAGTCCTCGTTGTGGCGAGGGAACTCCTGCATAACGTCGCAGGCCATGCAGACAGGGTTGCCGTCCTTTAAAGAAGCAATGGTAGCTGCCTCAAGAACCTCTGGCTCAACGTTCAAGAAGCGAGTCTTAATGCCGCCCAAAACGGTATCGATGAAGGTTGGGTGATACACCTTGCCGTAAGGATATTTCTTGCTTGGAACAGAGATGAGCTGGACAAAGCCACGAGGATCAACGCCACAATAACGCTCAGCAAACTCAAGAGGAGTAATGCCAAAGTCGCGAAGAATCTGAGTGCCTTCCTCGTCCTTCTCGCCGTCCTTCTTGTCCTTGTTGTCAGAAGCCTTACTTGGCTCAACAGGGGAGAGCTTTGCCTTATTTACCTGTGCGTTTTTGCCCACCTTGCACTCAAAGTCAAAGGTCAGAGGTGGCTCGCCAAGGCAGACGGAAAGAATCTGGTGGAAGCCCTTGAGCTGCTCTTGCTTAAGCGCACGAAGCTCATCTAAAGACTTGCCAGCTGCGTATGCTGCGCGAAGCTCGCCAGCACTCTTTCTGAACAGGCGGTCAATGCGCTCATCCATCTGAGTGGAATTCTTGGAGCAGGCAGTCTCTGGCATGGCATCCTTAGGAACCAAGCCGTACTTCTCAACCAAGCTCATAGCAAATGAGTAGTAGCCACCGTCGCCAATACCCTCGGTCAGAAGCGTGTTGACAACACGAGAATCAGTTGGCTGGTCAGCGGTCTGAATGATGTACTCAAGTGCAGAGTTTGCCTTCTCAAGCTTGTCGTAGAACATGCCGTATGCCTGGCTGAACTCAAAGGTATCAACGTCAAGCTTCTTGATTGCCTCCTGGCGAAGCACGTTGAAAGAAGAGAACATCCAGCAGCGACCGCTCTGACGCTGGTTGGTGACGTCGCCCGTCTTTGCAACAGCAACGCCGTAGGTATCAGCGTAGGTACGCATAGTGGTGATGTCGCGAGCAGCTGCGGAAACACCCATAGAGGTTACGGAATTGCGGGCAACGCGGTTAGCACGGTCTGCACTAAAAGCAGCAGTTTCCTCGTTTGCCCACTGTGGATTTACGGTCTGATCAGCCATTGAGGCTCCTTTTGTTAGTAGCGTTTAGAAAAAACCTGGCGAGAAGACCGATCTTCTCGCCAGATGGTTTGTACCTTAGCGAAGTGTTGCAAGAGAGCCCATTGGGTCCCATGGCTCGAGGACGGTTGCTTCCTCGGTCTCAAAGGTCTTGAGCTGCTCAGGAGTGAGGTACTTCTTGTCAACAACAATCTGGTAGACGTACTCGTCAAACCAAGGGTCAGAGATGGTGTCAAAGCCATCGCGACCGTGATCTTTACCCCAGCTGTTCTCAACCTTCCAAAGAGTAGTGTTGCCCTCTGCGTCAAAGTTAACACCCTCAAGAACCATTGCGTGAGTCATCAGAGACTCGCCGTAGTCAAGGCGTTCTGCTCGGTCGAGTGCACCCTCGACAGGGAAGCCAAAGAGGCCGTCAACGTCAAGTGCGCGGGTGTCCATGATGCCCTCTTCACGAAGGTAGGACTGAGCAACGTCGCAACCAAACCAGACAGGCAGGTTGTCCTTAAGCTGAGCCACAGCGAGGCGCTTGAGTTCAGGAATCTCAAGGTTGAGGTAACGAACGCCGCCACCCTCAACAACGTTGCCCAAGCGGGAAACGGTGTAGGTGTGGTTGAAAGGCTTATCTGCGGTTGGTGCAGAGATGATTGAGATGTAATCATCAAGATTCATGTCAACAGTCTCAGCGAAGAACTCCTGAGGAGTAAAAGTGCCAGAAAGGACGAGGTTATCGTCCTTATCGCGCAAGCGTGCCTCAAAAGATACAGGAGGCTGACCCAGGCAAGTTACCAGCAGGGTATAGACGTCCTCCATCATCTCTTTCTTCATCTCACGCAGAGACTCAAGGGACTCACCAGCTGTTGCAGTCTCACGAAGACGCTTTGCAGCACTACGAAGATAACGAGTGAGATATGCGTCCATCTCGTGGGTGTTGCAAGAGTTAGCAGTCTCTGGCATAGCGCTCTTTGGCACAACGCCGTACTTCTTAACAAGGCTCTTGAACATATCCCACTGGCCACCATCACCAATTGGGTCGGTAAGTAGGAAGGATACAAGACGACCATTCAGAGGCTCATCAAGGGTGTCCAGAATGTTCTCAAGGAACCAGTTGGACTTCTCCATCTTGTCCCAGAACAGTGGGTATGCCTGGGAAAGCTCAAAAGTGGAGAGGTTGTATTTCTTAATGATGCGGTATCTAAACGTATTGAGTGATGCAAACATCCAGCAACGACCAGAGCGCTTCTGATTAGTGCGGTCACCCTGCTTTACCTCAACATCAAAAGTAAGAGGATTAAGGGCAACGCCTTCTGGTACGCGAGCTGCTTTTCTAACACCAGCGCTGGTAGCAGCATTCTTAGCTACTGTGTGAGCGCGGTCGGACTCAAAGTTCTTCTGAGCCGCTGTAATGTCGTCAAAGGAAATGCTTTTCATCTGATCCATGTGATCTCCTTAACTGGGATAGGTAATACAAAAACTATATTCCCAATTAAGGTGTCCCTAGTCTAAGAGTTACCAGTTTGAAACTTTTATTTTGAAAAAATTTTGGACAGATGGTCCACGCCAACTAAGAGAGATTTTGTGACGTTATGAAATTGGCGAGAAAATATTTTCATCCAATTTACCAGCGGCAATAGAAGTATTAGCACATAGAACATATGTTTGTATTAGTAGTTATTGTCCGGCGAATCGGCTACACTATACAAAGAAATTAAGAGCCCTTGGTAAAAGAACAAATTTTAAAGCACAAAGAGAAGAGCGTAGAAAAAGATGGCATTTGTTCACCTCCACAACCACTCAGATTTTTCCATTCTTGATGGAGCTAGTCGTGTCCCAGACATGGTTAGTAAAGCTGTAGAGTTTGGTATGCCAGCACTTGCTCTTACTGACCATGGATATCTCTTTGGAATTCCAGATTTTGACCTTGCATGCCGCAAGTACAATGAGGCGCTTAAAGACTTTGGCCAGTGGTGTCATGATGTGGAATGTTTTGAAAAGGGCTGGGATCTAGAAGAGCCTCCTGCAGATGATCCCAATGCTGGTGAGCATGATAAGGTTCATGCTCAGTGGGCTTCTGACGTTCAAATTTGGAATCAAACACATGACATTGAGGCCGTAAAGGCCAATAAACCTTCTCCACTTATTAAGCCAATTTTTGGCTGTGAAGCTTACTTCATTCTTGATGATTGTATTGAGAAGGGCACTAAGCAGGTACGTTATCACCTTATCCTGCTTGCTAAAAATGAGACCGGCTATGTCAATCTGATGAAGATGATGTCAGAGGCGGGCTCAAAAGATATGTTCTATTACAAGCCACGCACTACGCTTGAGATGCTCAAGCGTTATCACGAGGGAATTATCTGCACTTCAGCTTGTGTTTCTGGCATCATTCCCCGTATGTTGTTTGAAGGTCGTCCAGAAGAAGCAGAGCGTTGGGCAAAAATCTATCAAGATATCTTTGGAGATGATTTCTACCTAGAGATTCAAGATCACGGTTTGTCTGATCCAAGTTGGGGTGGCTATACCGATAGAACCCTTGCTGAGCGCATTGTAAAGATGGGCCATGACCTTGGTATTAAGGTAGTTGCTACCAACGATAACCACTATCTCACTAAAGAGGATGCAAGCGTTCAAGATATTGCTTCCTGCATTGGTTCGGGCGCTCGCGTTGATGATGAGAACCGCAAGCGCATGACAGGCAGCGAGTTCTACCTTAAGAGTGAGCAAGAAATGCGTCAGATCTTCTCGTGGTGTCCAGAAGCTATCGAGAACACCATTGAGGTTGCAAATAAGTGCAACTATGAGCTGGATTGGACCCATATGTACCTGCCAAAGTTTCCAGACTTGGCAGAGGGGGAGACCTCAGAGGAGCGCTTTAGAAAAGAGTGTGAACTTGGCCTTGCAAGACGTTATGGAGATGATTGGCAAAACGTTGTCATCAACGAGATTAACGTCAAAGACCGTTTTGAGTATGAATATGACATCATCTGCAAAAAGGGCTTTGCAGATTACTTCTTGATTGTTCAGGAATATGTTCGCTGGGCAAAAGAGAATGGTATTGGCGTAGGCCCTGGTCGTGGATCTGCAGCAGGCGCTATTGTTGCATACGCTATGGATATTACTTCGTTTGACCCTCTTGAGAATGGCCTCATGTTTGAGAGGTTCTTGTCTCCACAGCGTTCAGAGATGCCAGATATTGATATGGACTTCGACGATGAGCGTCGTCTTGAGGTTGTTGAGCATGTTCGTCAGATTTATGGATCTGAGCGTGTTTCTCACGTTATTACGTACTCAACTATTAAGGCAAAACAGGCAATAAATGATGCGTGCCGCGTTCTGGGTTACCCCGTTTATATGGGTCAGCGCCTCTCTAAGATGATTCCTGGTGACCCTAACGCTCACCTTAAATTTGTTCTTCATAAGGCTCAAGAAGGACAAAAGGGCGCTGATCAGTATTCCGCTGATTTTGAAGATGCGTACGAGAATGACCCTGATGCTAGAAGAATCATTGATGCTGCTCTATCTATTGAAGGCTTGCACCGTGGTGAGGGCGTGCATGCTTGTGCAGTTTTGATTGCTCCTACGCCTGTAAATGACCACGTTCCTACCAAGGTAGATACCAAGGGCGGCGTAGAGATTACGCAGTACGAGGGACATTCTGTCGCAGACATGGGCCTTCTTAAGATGGACTTCTTGGGTCTCAGAACTCTAACGGTTATTTCTCGTGCAATCAAAAACGTGAAGGATAACTACGGTATTGATATCGATGTAGATAACATTCCGTTTACCGATCCAGAAATTTATAGACTTCTTAGAGAAGGTAGAACTGCTGGTGTTTTCCAGGTTGAGTCTGCAGGTATGACTGCAACCATTAAGGGCATGAGGCCAACAGAGTATAAGCACATCGTCGCACTTATCGCCTTGTATCGTCCTGGTCCTCTTAACGCAGGTATGGTTACCAGCTATATCAACCGTATGAACGGTAGAGAAGAAGTCAAAGATTACGATCCACGTCTTCATGACATCTTGGAAGAGACCTACGGAACCATGGTCTACCAAGAGCAGGTTATGCAGATTTCTATGAAGATGTCTGGTTTTACCGCAGGCGAGTCTGACAAGGTCAGAAAAGCAGTAGCAAAAAAGAAGATTAAACTCATGCAGGAGGTTGTCCAGCACTGGGATGACGGTACTGATGAGACCATGGAGGCTCACTGGAAAAACGGCGCAGTTCGTAACGGATTTGATCGCTCGGTTGCAGAAAGCATTTGGGACGATGTTCTTGAGTTTGCATCTTATGCATTCAACAAGTCTCACTCTGCTGGTTATGCAATTCTTGTTATGCAGACCGCATGGATTAAAGCGCATTATCCACATGAGTTTATGGCAGCAGTTCTTACCTCGTACATGGGCAAGACGGATAAGATTGTTCACTACGTAAGCGCTTGCCGTCATGAGGGCATCAAGATTCTTCCGCCAGATATTAACGAGTCCGGTAAAGACTTTACTGCTACTAAAGAGGGTATTCGTTTTGGCTTTGCAGGAATCCGCGGCGTAGGAGCTGGTGTTGGTGAGGCCATTATGCTTGAGCGCCAAAAAGGTGGTCCTTTTGCCAACATTCATGATTTTGTTGATCGTGTTGATGCAAGCCAGGCAAAGCGCAACGTTGTTGAAGCTCTTATCAAGGCAGGAGCTTTTGACTCAACAGGCTATACCCGTATGCAGATGATGAGTTTTGTGGATAAGAACAATCCACAAAACATTATCGATGCTGCTACTAAGCGTCAAAAAGATAAGGCTGTAGGCCAGTTCTCAATGTTTGATATGTTTGCAGAGGTGGAGGGCTCTGGCTTTAGTGATATTGTCCCAGAGCCAGACGGCGTTGAGTGGGATAGGAGATTCAAGCTTACCAAGGAGTACGAAGTCCTAGGTATCTACGTCTCTGACCATCCGCTTCGTCCATATGAGTACGCTCTTGCTAAGAGTAGAGATTATGCTCTTGCGGAAATTGAAGAGAACGTAGAGGTTCAGCTTCCTAACGGCGCTATGTCTCAGCAGTTCAAAGTTCCAGAAGGTAAACCTATTCGCTTTGCGGGCATGGTTACTAATGTTATGAAGCGTACTACTAAAAACGGCGATCCAATGGCAATTGTTACGCTTGAAGACATGGAGGGTAGCGTCACCATTGTCATGTTTCCTAAGCTCTACAAGAAGGCTGCAAGACTTCTTGCTGGAGATGTTGACCCAGAGACTGGTGAGAGCCAGAGCGACATCTTCATTTCTGTTCTTGGAAAGCTTGAGCGCTCTGATAGAGGAGATCAGGTTATTGCTCAAGAAGTTAATCCTATTGAACTTAACAGTGCTAACAACACACCAAAGACACTCGTTATTCATATGCCTGCTTCCCAACTTCAAAGACAGGCTATCGAGACACTTGGACAGATCTTCTCGCGCTATCCCGGTATGGACTGTATTGAGATTAGGGTAGAAACAGACATGGGCGATGTTATGCGCATGGAAATTCCTACCAGGATTGATGGACGTAGCATGGTTCTTTTGACGGAGCTCAAAGATTTTATCGGTCAAAGTGGCTACGCACAGATTGTTTAGATTTTGTCGATTCTAAATTCGCAGGTTACTCTTAAGTAATAACTGTTACTATTTAAGTAGCACTTGCTAAGAAATTCTGACATCTTCGGATGTCGTGAGAGGAGAAAAAATGATCGACGCAAAGTTTTATCGTAACAAGGAGACAGGCGCTGTTGTTTACGGTGTCGCAGGCAACGTAGAGGCAGCAGACCTTGAGCTTCTTCAGGCTGGCGTTACTGACGGCGCAGCTGAGAAGCACGTTCCATTTGTTACTCGTGAGGGCAACACCGTTACCGTCCGTGTTGGCGAGGTTGCTCACCCAATGCTCGAAGAACACTACATTGAGTTCATCGCTCTTGTTTCTGAGAACGGCGCTCAGTTCGCACAGCTTAAGCCTGGCCAGGAGCCAGTTGCTACCTTCACCCTTGAGGAGGGCGTTGAGGCTGAGGCTTATGAGTACTGCAACCTTCACGGTCTTTGGAAGGTTTCCCTCTAAGTCT
>CAUUFE010000037.1:0-8738 GCA_963544415.1 uncultured Atopobium sp. | reverse complement strand
ACGTCTTCCAAAGTTGTCCCACAGGTCTGTGTTGGTGGTATTTCCGTTGAACAAGTGAGTACAGACACACTTGAGGCGCACAGCATTCCAGGTCTGTTTATCGCTGGAGAAGCTCTTGACATTGATGCTCAATGTGGAGGATTTAACCTCTCGTGGGCGTGGAAGAGCGGTATGGTTGCCGGTCTGGCCGCCGCAAAAAGCGCTGGTCAGAATTACGAATCTTTGAAAGAGGACAACTAACATGCTGGAAGTATCAAACATTAAAGTTCATGTTGCTCCTCTTCGTAAGCATCCTGCTAAAGAATCAAAGGTGGGGTTTGACGCGCTGCTTCGCGCTCTCCGAGTCTCTGCGAATGAGGTTACCTCATATGAGCTGCATAAACGCTCAATTGATGCACGTAAAAGAAACGATATTGTTCTTATCCTTACCTACCACGTAAACCTTAAAGGTGGGCCTGCAGCGGAACAAAAACTCCTTAACAAGATTCAAGGCAAACCTGCGGCAAAGCACATCAAGCTTGCTGAGGCAAATGCTTTTACGCTTCCCAAAGCAAAGCAACCTGCTCCCTCAGAGAATCGTCCCGTTGTTGTAGGAGCAGGATGTGCAGGCCTATTTTGTGCACTAACGCTTGCCAAAGCTGGCCTTAATCCCCTGCTCATCGAACGTGGAGATGACGCAACGAGAAGAACTGCTGCAGTGGAGCATCACAACCAAACTGGTCAGCTAGATCTTGAGAGCAACATCCAGTTTGGCCTTGGTGGTGCCGGCACGTTTTCTGATGGAAAACTCAATACGGGTACCAAAAGTGCTTCTCACCGCTTTATTCTTGAAACTTTTGTTAAGGCGGGCGCACAGAAAAATATTTTGTGGGACGCAAAACCCCATGTAGGAAGTGATGTTCTTCCCGCTGTTGTGACAAACATTGTCACAATGATTGAAGAGGCGGGTGGAACCGTTGCATTTAGGACAAAACTCGCCTCCCTAGAGCAAGCCTCAGATGGCTCTCTTTCTGCAATTCAGGTTGAGAAGACCAATCCAGACGGCTCATCTCAAACTGAAACCATAAAGACTCGCACGGTAATTCTTGCGACTGGTCACTCAAGTAGAGATACGTATGTCATGCTCAAAGACAAAGGTATTTCTATGGAGAGAAAAACCTTTGCTATGGGTGTGCGAATTGAGCATCTTCAGTCTCAAATCAATAAATCGTTGTACGGTCCCGAGGCAACTAATCCCGTACTTGGAGCAGCCCCTTACAAACTCTCCGTCCATCTTCCCTCTGGAAGAAGTGCTTTCTCATTCTGCATGTGTCCTGGTGGCTATGTTGTATCTGCAGCTAGCGAGAAGGACGGCGTCGTTACAAACGGCATGAGCTTGTCTGACCGCGCAGGCAAAAATGCCAACTCCGGCCTGTTAGCTAACGTCTATCCAGAAGATCTACCAGGAGACGACGTACTTGCTGGCATTGAGCTGCAACGCTCTTGCGAGCAGGCGGCCTTTAAAGCAGGCGGCGGCTCTTATGTTGCTCCTGCTCAGCTGGTTGGTGACTTCCTACACGAGAAAGCTTCTACTGGACCGCGTTCGGTAAAACCAACGTATCCACGTGGCGTTACCTGGACTTCACTTGAAGACTGTCTGCCTCCCTACATCCTACAAACCTTGCGAGAAGCCCTTCCAATTATGGACAAAAAGCTTCATGGCTTTGCTCATCCCGATGCTGTCCTTACAGGCGTTGAAACAAGATCAAGCTCTCCTGTAAGAATTACCCGCGATGAAACAGGACAAAGTATTAACACTCCAGGTGTATGGCCTGTAGGTGAAGGTGCTGGCTACGCCGGCGGCATTATGAGCGCTGCAGCTGATGGCATTAGGATGGCCGAGCTTGTAGTAGAGCACTACAACAACGCTTAATGTTTGCCTCTATAGCGTCTACGAGTTGCGTGAGCGCTGCCTTTTCTAGCACCAGTTTTAAGCCTCTTGATAACATCATCTGAGGTAGTGCCTTCAAGTTGACTTCTAATGGCAACAATCTGATCTCTGAGTTCTGCTGCATGCTCATAATCCATAGACGCAGATGCTTCTGCCATCTCTGCTTCCATGCCAGAAAGCATTGCTTCAACCTCTGTGCGAGGAAGATTTTGTAGCTCTTCAGCAAGCAACTCTGCAGGCATTTCAAGAATTGATTCTTGCTGCTCTTCTAAAGAGTCTTCATCATCTGAGGCGGTGTAGAACTCTCCATTTTTGCGCTTGCGTTTATCAATGTTCTCTGATGCCTCGGCAATAAAACCTGCAATATCTGTAATAGATTTCTTAACGGTTTTAGGCACAATACCGTGCTCTTTGTTAAACGCTTCCTGAATTTCTCGACGCCTTTTTGTTTCATCAATGGCAATGCGCATAGAATCAGTGATTTTATCAGCGTACATAATGACCTGGCCGGAAGCGTTTCTTGCGGCTCTACCCATAGTCTGAATAAGAGACCTTCTGTTTCTTAAGAAACCCTCTTTATCAGCATCAAGAATAGCTACGAGAGAAACCTCTGGAATATCAAGTCCTTCTCGCAAAAGGTTGATTCCAACAAGCACGTCAATTTTTCCCTGACGCAAATCTCTAATGATTTCTACACGGTCAAGTGTAGCTGTATCTGAGTGCATGTAGTTGACTTTGATACCCTCGTCTAACAGGTGATCTGTAAGATCTTCTGCCATTCGTTTAGTAAGCGTGGTAACAAGAACGCGCTCCTTTTTTGCCACACGCTCTTTGACCTCTGAAATAAGATCATCAATCTGACCTCTTACCGGTCTAACATCAATCTTTGGATCGAGAAGACCCGTTGGACGAATGATTTGCTGCACCTGTTGCTGAGCAACCGTCTCTTCATAGTCTCCAGGGGTTGCGGAAACGTAAATGAACTGCGGAATACGTCCTTCAAACTCATCAAATCTGAGAGGCCTGTTATCAAGTGCAGAAGGAAGCCTAAATCCGTGGTCTACCAGCGTAACCTTACGAGACCTATCGCCCTCATACATACCTCTAATCTGAGGAACGGTAACGTGCGACTCATCGATAATGCAAATCATATCTTTAGGGAAATAATCAATGAGCGTATAAGGAGGCTCACCTGGAGCACGACCGTCCAAATGGCGCGAGTAGTTCTCAATGCCATTACAGTAACCCATAGTCTCAAGCATCTCTAAGTCATAGTTTGTTCTCTGAGCAAGACGCTGAGCTTCAAGTAACTTATCGTTTTCTTTAAGCTCTTTAACACGAGCTTCCATCTCTTCAGAAATGGTTGTAAGTGCGTGAGTAATCTTTGGACGCTCAGTAACATAGTGAGATGCTGGCCAAATGGGAATAGCATCAAACTCTCTAAGCACTTCTCCCGTTACATTACTAACCTCTGAAATGCTTTCTACTTCATCCCCAAAGAACTCAATACGCAGCGGGTTTTCTGCATACGGAGGAAACACATCAACAACGTCTCCACGCACCCTAAACATGCCACGCTGCAGATCGTAATCATTTCTATCGTACTGAACATCAATAAGATCTTTAATAAAATCATCACGCTCAAGAGGAACGGATTTATCTACATTAGGAGCAAGACCTGCATAGTCTTGAGGGCTACCAATACCATAAATACACGATACAGATGCCACAACAATGACATCACGCCTAGACAAAAGTGACGAAGTTGCCTGGTGACGGAGCTTTTCTACCTCTTCATTAATGGAAGCATCTTTTTCTATGTACGTATCTGATTGCGGAACATATGCTTCTGGCTGGTAGTAGTCATAGTACGAGACAAAGTACACAACAGCGTTGTTAGGAAAGAGTTCCTTCATCTCTGAAGCTACCTGGGCAGCCAGCGTTTTATTGGGCTCCATAATAAGCGTGGGGCGATTGAGTTTCTCGATAGTTTTAGCCATAGAGAAGGTCTTGCCCGAACCTGTAACACCTAAGAGCGTCTGATACCTAAGTCCGTCTTCAATTCCTTGGGCAAGCTTTTCTATTGCCTGCGGCTGATCACCTGCAGGCTCAAAAGGAGACACTACCTGAAGCTTCTCTTCTCCTGCTTTACGACCAAATCGGCGCAGTTCAGCACCTATATATTCTTTATGTTGATCTTCAGCATGAGATGTGTCCATGAGATTCTCCTTTTCTTGTGAAAGTAGTATACCCCACTTCTCAAAACTGAAACACTTGTTCTATACTATTTATAAATTGCAGTATAGTTTCAAAGTGTGACGGGTAATAAATAAATTACCTATATGCGTTAAACTAGCATTTAAATAAATAAGTTACATCAGATAAAGGGGATACCTTGGGCGTCTCAGATCTTTTCTCTCTAAATAAAGCTTCAAAGCAACCTCAGGGTTCTATCCTAGAGAATATTTTGCTGCGCTCAAATAATGTCATTGCCGCTCTTAAAGACCTTGTTGCAAACAATCAGATTGCAGAGGCTGGTCTTCAAGAGATGCTGATGCGCTCTAAAAATCTCGAGAATACCAATCTGCCCAAGGGCGATGTTCATAAGCTGGACAGAACGGGTCGCTGGTGGTTCAACGCTAACACACTGGAGTGCGCACCAGAAGAGTACGATGCTTTTATTGCAACAGAAGCAATCCTCAACATTTCACAAGATGTTGAAGCCCTAAAGAATACACATGCTTCTGAGACAGATCTTCAGCTTGTTCGTACTACCCTCTCGCAGGTAGCAAGTCTCATGCCCAAGTCAGCTTCTCTTTCTGAGCAAGTTGCTCCTTTTAGCGGCAACGCTGATGGCAGCTCAGACTGGATGAAGCGTCTCTGGTTTGCCAACTATGTTGAGAACACGCCATTCCCTTTTAGAATGGTGTATAACTTCTCCTACAATCCACAACTTGATATTTTGGTATTTGAGTTCTTTGTAGCTCGCCCTCGCTGCTTTAGCTTCTTATCTGCAGAAAAGGCAGAGCAAATTGCAGCGGCACGCGCTTACGCACTGCGTACGTCTCTTTGCGTGGCTCGCATGGCACTTCAAAGCTGCAAAATCTCTCGCGTCTGCATCAATGGCAGCCTGCGTGGAGAAGAGCGCATTGTCCTATCTATGGACTTAAACGAGGCTGCCCTTGCTCGCCTCCTGCCTACTGCAGCAAACACTCAAATTGACGGCAATAGCTTCCCACAAGACCCTGCGCTCAGAGTTTCTTTTGACTCTGAAGGTTGGTTTAGTGAAGTTGAGCCATTCATGAAGCAAACGGATGAGTGGGTTTCTCCTCGTAGTTTCTTTGAGATGCCAGATTTGTCCGATCGTCCTTGCTCACCAGCAGTTACCGCAGTTTGTGGAGCTCAAAAGGTAAGCGATCTTGGATACTCTGAGGCATCTCGCCGCATTAGGCTTTGGAATACCACTCTTAACAACATTCCAAAAGATGCTTCTACCGCGAATGCAGTTGGAAAATTTGAAGAAGCAAAAGCTTCAACTTCTGATATTTTTGCCATTGAAGGCTTTGACAGAGTTATCCATGGCCTGGTCGAGGGCACCATTGATTTCTCGGACAGAAGGTCTATGGCCGAGAAATTCCTCTTTGGTTCGCCTTTGCAGAAAACGCTTCAATCCATAAATAACATCATGGATGGAGAGCCAGACCCAGACGCTCTAGAAAAGACACTTGCAGAGCTTGAGTCTCAGGTTTCACCAACCCTTGATATGGGCCTGTACCTGGACGATTCAGATTCTATCTACAGGTATTTTGATTCCCTCTCAGAGCGCGTAGCTTATAACCTTGCATTCCCCAATGAGCCAAGAAAACTGGTGCTTATTCCAGACACGTATTTTATGTCTTTAGCAAGAATGGCTCGCGCCTACAACATGCTTGAACAGCCAGAAAAAGCAGAACGCTATGCACAAGAAGCCCACAGAATCTCTCCTTTGGGAATTGATGCAACACTGCTATTGGTAAGAACATTAGAGGACCAGTCAAAAGTCTTTGAGGCTGCAAAGCTTCTCAAAGACCTTATCGCACATATTTTCTCCAGCTCAGATGTTGCTCTGGTGTACTATCGCCTGGCCTATATGGAGTGGAAGCTAGGACGCTCTGACCTTTGTGCAGCTTGCTATCAAATGGCAATAATCATCGGTGGAAGTGTTGCTCAGCCTGCAAAAGAAGAGCTTGAAGACCTTCTCAAGGCAGACTCTTCTGTTAAGAAACTAGATACTCCTCAAGAGGTTTTCTCGTTCCTTAAGCAAAATGGTGTTCCTGTCTTTGACCAGAAAGCTGTGTTTAACAAGGCAGTTTCTATTGGCAGCGCTTGTGTAAACGATGGCATTTATTGTGTTGGTCAAAACATGCTCAAGAACTGCTTAGAGATTACCTTTGATGATGCCGCTGCCAAGGTAGAGAGTTCGTTAAGAACACCCTTCTAGAGGCCGCGCACAAAAGCTATACCCTATTACTCAGAGCTTTGGTTGAACCGAGCGTTTAACCAAAGCTCTACCTGTGCTTTAAGGTCATCTAGACCCTCAGAGTTCACAAACACCGTATCTGCCTGATTACGCAAATACGTATCGGAAGGCTGATGCGCTATACGCTGCTCAAACTCTTGACGAGAAGATCCTCGCTGTTCAGCGCGTTCTGCTCTCAGTTCCAAAGGCGCTACAACAACGACAACTTCATCAACGAGCTCAAGCAAGTCTTCAACGCGGTCAAGCAGCGGAACCTCTACAAAGCAGAACTGAGCATCTGCAGCAGGAGCCTCTTTTGTAAGGAATTGACGCATATATTCCCTGATAAAAGGCATCTCTAGGTCTTCTAAGAGCTCAGCTGATTCACTGGTAGCAAAAGCCCTACGGCCAAGCTCTCGCCTATTGATCTCATGAGTAGCGGGATCCAACAAATCGTTTCCAAAAGCTTCTGCCACGCGATAGGTACACTCGCATCCAGGGCGTAAAAGCTTTCGAGAAACCTCATCAAGGTCAAAGCGCAGACCACCTGCTGCTTCAAACATTTTAGAAACAGTTGATTTACCAGACGCCATTCCGCCGGCGAGAATTACCTTGTACATGTAGTTCACTCCTATAACTGCAGTGCTGTATAAGAGCCTAGCAGTTTTACTTCTTCAGGAGTATGAGTTACCCAAATTACAACTTTTGATTCAATGAACGGTTTGACAGAGGCAATAACCTGCTGCTTAAGCGCTTCATCTAATCCCTTGAGCGGCTCATCAAAGAGCAAGATGTCTGCATCTGCAAAGAGTGTGCGTAAAAGAGCAACGCGTCTCTTTTGGCCACCGGAAAGCTCAGAGATAGGCTTGTTTTCTGTTCCTTCCAGCCCAACTCCACAAAGCGCCTCTTTAATGCGCTTTCGGGCGCTTAGTTTTTGCTCCTTTGAATGCAACTGTATAGCAAGCATGATATTTGCCATAACGCTCAAGTTTTCTAGCAGTCTATCTTCTTGAAACATCATGACCGTTTTAGCACCGGGCGATTTGAGCACTGTGCCTGAATCAGCCACTTCAAGACCACAAAGAATACGAAGAAGTGTTGTTTTACCTGCTCCAGAGGGCTCAGAGAGTACGTACACTCCCCTCTCAAACTTGTAGGAAAAATCATCAAGCACAACCGTATTTCCAAACGATTTAGTGATGTTTTTTACCTCAAGCAACTGCTCGGCTGCATGGGCACACTTAGTTGTATTCATACTCATGAGCAGCTCTTTTCTAACCTTGCAGCAGCCCATGAAACTAACCGCATCACAATCTTCTCGCCAAGTGCGCTCATCACAATAACCACAAGCGTCCACGCAAAAAGGGCTGGCGTATCCAAATACACTTTAGCGTTATAGAGGTGCTCGCCAATGGAGAATGCAGGAAGGCCAATGACCTCGGCAGCAATTCCCGACTTCCAGCAAAATCCCATGGCAAGTGAGGTAGCTGTCTTAAGCGAGGGCATAAGCTGCGACAAATAAATTGCTTTAATGCGATGCCAACCGTGAATTCGATATACATCAGCCATCTCAATAAGCTGCTGGTCAGTGCTGAGGAGTCCTTCAAGTACTGCAATGTAGATGATGGGAAGTGCCATCAAAAATGAAATTGAAATTGAGAGGTAGGGCGTGCGAACCCAGATAAGTAGCAAGATAACAAACGATGCCACAGGAATTGATTTAATCGTAGAAATAAGCGGCTCAAAAAGAATCTTGATCAGCTTGTACTTAAAACTCAAAAACGCCAGCAAGGAGCCAGCTGTAAAAGCAAGTGCTCCACCAGCAAAAATACGTAAAAGAGAAAGGCCAATAGAAACCCAAAACTCGCGTAGTTGAGCTAGCGAGAAAAGCGTCTGAATGGTCTGAATAGGTGAAGTTAAAACAATATCCTGATTGATGACAACCGCAGCTATCTGCCACACGACAAGCCAAAATACCAGTGCGCCTAAACGTGCTCCCCAGATAGAAGCAACTTTGCGCACAGTCGGTTTGCCTTGCACGCGGAGTGCACCTTGGGTCTGATCTGCGCTTTGGGCCTGATCGTTTTTCTCGACAGAAAAATCTGCCGAGGCAGCGCCTTTCTCGGCGCCACCTCGGTCAGAAATACTATCGTTTATGTGCGGATTATACGCCAAAGTAGAAATCGTCTCCAGGAACCTGTCCGCCTACTGACTGAGGATTAGCTTCAGCCAGAATGCCTAAGTAGCTTGAAAGCGCGCTCTTCATATCTGCGCCATCAATATACGTAATATTACACTTAGGCAGCGCAA
>CAUUFE010000036.1:0-8898 GCA_963544415.1 uncultured Atopobium sp. | reverse complement strand
CTGGTGGTGTAGGAACTGGCGTTATTGAGGCAGCTAAGGACGCAAACAAGCTTGCTATCGGCGTTGACCGTGACCAGGCATATCTTGCTCCAGAGAACGTTCTGACCTCCGCTCTTAAGCGCGTTAACGTTGCTATTGTTGAGATTTCCGAGAAGATCCTGAAGGACGGCCAGAAGGGTGGCACCACCATTTCCCTGGGCGCTTCCGAGGACGCTGTCGGAATTTCTGAGGAGCACCACCTCATGGGCGAGGACACCTACAAGGCTGCTACTGATCTTCTTGACAAGATTAAGGCTGGCTCTGTTGTTCCTCCTACAAACAAGGATGAGTTGGACAAATACGTTAAGTCTTTGAGCTAAGCTCTGACTTAGTTTTTTGAGCCCTGGGGTTTCTCGCCAGATGGTTTTGCCGTCTGACAGGCCCAAAAGGCTGATGAGTTTGGATTTGCTGGTGAGGGGTGCTCTTTGGCACTCCTCACCTCTCGCAAGTGTGTAAAGGAGGTGGCTCGTGGAAGTCAGTTCGGATTACGCTGTTCAGATGCATGGCATTACCAAAGTTTTTGGATCGTTTAAAGCTCTTGACGCCGTAGACCTTAACGTGCGCAAGCAAACTGTCCACGCCATTTTAGGAGAGAACGGCGCAGGTAAAAGTACGCTTATGAACGTACTGTATGGCCTGTATTCTGCTGATGAGGGCGAGGTTTACCTCAACGGAGAGCGTGTATCCATTTCTGGCCCAACCGATGCTATCGCTCACGGTATTGGTATGGTTCACCAGCACTTTATGCTGGTCGAGAACTTTACTGTTACAGAAAATATTGTTTTGGGCAACGAGGTCACTAAGGCTGGTGGCGTCCTTGATCCAAAGCGAGCTCGTGAGAAGGTCCTGGAGATTGTTGAGGAATACGGCTTTGACGTAGACCCTGACGCCAAGATTGAAGACATTTCTGTTGGTATGCAGCAGCGTGTTGAGATTTTGAAGGCCCTGTATCGCGGTGCTGATACGCTGATTCTTGATGAGCCTACGGCAGTTCTTACACCGCAGGAGATTGAGAAGCTTATTCAGATCATGCATGACCTGGTAAGCAAAGGTAAAACCATCATTGTTATTACTCACAAGCTTAAAGAGATTATGTCTTCTGCTGACGAGTGCACCATTATTCGTCGCGGCAAGTACATGAGCACCGTTGATGTCTCCAAGACATCCGAGACCGAGCTTGCAACACTTATGGTGGGTAGAAACGTTAACCTGCATGTAGAAAAGAAGCCAGCAACTCCTGGCGAGGTTGTTCTCTCTATTAAGGACCTCCACGTCAAGGACGAGCGCGGCATTGAGCAGGTAAACGGCTTTAATTTGGATATTCGTGCCGGCGAGATTGTTGGTCTTGCAGGTATTGACGGCAACGGCCAGAAAGAGCTTGCCGATGCCATAAACGCACTGGTCAAACCTGAGTCGGGCTCCATTACCGTTAAAGGTGAAGAGATTCAGGGCACAACCCCTAAGACGGTTATTGACCATGCAGTTGCAACTATTCCTTCAGACCGTCACCGTTGGGGCCTGGTTCTGCCCTTTACGGTTGCCGAGAACATGGTGCTTGAGCGCCACAACGAGGAGACCTTTGGAAAAGGCATTGCACTTGACTTGGCAAAGATAAAGGAATTCTCGCAGAAGCTCATTGATGAGTTTGATATTCGTCCTGCTGAGTGCACAGATCATCAGGCAGTAGGACTTTCTGGCGGTAACCAGCAGAAGGTTATTATCGCCCGAGAGGTCTCTTCTAATCCAGACGTCCTTATTGCTATTCAGCCAACTCGCGGCCTTGATGTTGGTGCTATTGAGTTTGTTCACAAAGCGCTTATTCGCGAGAGGGACCGTGGAGCAGCAATTTTGCTGATTTCCTTTGAGCTAGACGAGATTATGGACGTTGCCGATAAGATGGCAATTATTTACGCCGGCAAGAATGTTGGCGAGTTTGACCAAGGTACTATCACTGAAGAGCAGGCTGGCCTGCTGATGGCAGGAGGTGACGCCGAGTGAGTACGCTTACAAAGATAATGAGAAAACCCATTACGTCAGCAATTGTTGCTATTTTTGTTGGCCTGTTGGTTGCTTCTATTATTTTGGTTGTTGCAGGATATGACCCTATCAGCTCGTTTGAGGCTCTTATTGGCGGCATGGTAGGTAAGCCAAAATACATTTCTAACGTCATTATTAAGGCAACACCTTTGCTCTTTACGGGTATTGCTGTTGCTTTTGCATTCCGCGTTGGCCTCTTTAACATTGGTGCCGAAGGTCAGTATATTGTTGGTACCATCCTTGCTGTTATTGTTGGCTATAGCCTGGACCTTCCTCCAGTGCTTCAGATTCCCGTAGTTGTTTTGGTAGGTACTGCAGGTGGAGCAGGTATAGGTGCCATCATTGGATGGCTTAAGGCTCAGTTTGGTATCAATGAGGTTATTACCAGCATTATGTTTAACTGGATCAGCCTCTACCTCTGCAACTTTGTGGTTTCTCTTCCACAGTTCCACCAGCCAAACTCAACTTCTTCGTACCCCATTAACGAGTCCGGCTACACCACGCTGTTCTATGGCATGAAGAATTCTGAGGACGGCGCTGAGGCAATACGCAATATTCCTATTATTGGTGACGCTATTATGCGTACCGATGTAAACATTGGTATTGTTGTTGCTATTATTGCAGCTATCTTTATTGGTTGGTTACTTATGCGCACCAAGATTGGCTATGAGATGCGCGCTGTTGGTTTTAACCGCGACGCCGCACAGTTTACCGGCATCAACGTTAAGAAAAACCTCACGCTCTGCATGGCTATTTCTGGCGCACTCTGTGGTCTTGCAGGCGCTTTGACCATCACCGGTATTGCCCCTCACAGCATTGCAACACTGGCAGCTTTTGAGAACAACGGCTTCAACGGTCTGTCCGTCGCGTTTATCGCTAACTGCAATCCTGTGGCATGTATTCCTGCATCCTTCCTGTTTGCTGGTCTTCTGTATGGTGGCCAAACTGTTCAGCAGACGGTTGGTGCACCTTCCGAGATTATCAACATTGTTATTGGTACCATCGTGTTCTTTATGGCTCTGGGTGGTGTTATTCCAATGCTTGCCGACCGTCTTGATCACAAGCGTGCTCAGAAGGCTAAGGAAGAAGAGGCAAAGCTTGCTGCTCAAGTGAGTGATGCGTCCAACCCTTCTCAGGAGGAGGCAAACAATGCTCACTAATCTTATTCTTCTTGTTTCCGTTACCCTCATGTATTCGACACCTCTTATTTTTGGTGCTCTTGGTGGCGTTGTCTCCGAGCGCTCCGGTGTTGTCAACATTGGTATTGAGGGCATGATGGGTGTTGGCGCCTTTGCAGGCGTTGCAGGCAGCTACCTCACCGGAAACCCTTGGATTGGCTTCCTTTGTGCAGGTATTGCAGGCGGTCTTATTGCGCTTTTGCACGCCATGGCATCTATTACGTTTAACGCTGACCAGACAGTTTCTGGTGTTGCAATTAACCTACTGGCGCCTGGCATTGCTCTGTTTGCCTGCCGTCTTTTGTTTGATGGCGCTGCAATGTCTCCAGCAGTCACCAAGCTCCCAAAGCTCTTTGGTGAGGGTGCCTTTAACGACACACCTTATTCCAGCTTGAACGTAGACATTACCGTGGTACTTGCACTTTTAACCGCCCTTCTCGTCTGGTTTGTGCTTTACCGTACCAAGTGGGGCCTGCGTATTCGCTCCGTTGGCGAGCACCCACACGCATCCGAGACGCTGGGCATTAGCGTTCGTAAGACTCGCTACCTTTGCGTTATTGTTTCTGGTGTGCTTGCAGGATTTGGTGGCGCTTCTGTAACGCTGGCAATTATTTCTCAGTTCACTCAGACTGCTATTTCTGGTCAGGGCTTTATTGCACTGGCAGCGGTTATCTTTGGTAAGTGGAAGCCTCTGAACACCTATGCAGCTTGCCTGCTCTTTGGCTTTACTCAGGCACTTGCAATTCTTCTTGGCGGTGGCGCAACTCCAATCCCAAGCCAGATCATTGCAATGCTTCCATACTTCATCACCATCATTACGCTGGTCCTCTTTGTTGGTAAGTCTGTTGCTCCTAAGGCAGATGGCGTGCCATATATCAAGGGAAGCCGCGCATAATGGCCGGGGTAGAGGGTTCTTGCCACGTTTCTAACGAGGCTCTTGTTCAGCTTGCTATCGAGGCACGTAACCATGCCTATGTACCGTACTCTCACTATGCTGTTGGAGCTGCACTTTTGTGCTCCGACGGCACGGTATACGGAGGTGCCAACCTAGAAAACGCTGCGTATACGCCTTCTAACTGCGCTGAGCGTACGGCGTTTTTCCGCGCAGTGTTTGAGGGTCGCAGGGATTTTGTGGCCATTGCGGTTGTTGGTGGTCCTGAGGGAGAAGCTCCAACAGCTTGGTGTACTCCTTGTGGCGTATGCAGGCAGGTTATTCGCGAGTGGTGCGATCCTGCAACATTCCGCATTGTGCTGGGCAAGGTAGACGCAGCTCCTAGAGAGTATCTGCTCCAGGACATCTTGCCTATGGGATTTGGTCCCGAGGATCTGGGCGAGTCCAGCCCTGCCGGTGCATCGTGCGATGACGCCGTGAAGGGTGCCGATGGCGGCCAGGAGTACGGTTGTGGCTGCGGGTGCAGCGAGCACGGCGGAGGCAACCAGTAAGCTGCGGCGTCAAGCAGCCTGCGCTTTCGGGTGCAGATAACCTGGTAGGTTACATGAAATTGCGAGCCGGTAGAGTTTCTCGCTACCGGCTCTTTTACTAGAGAGTCAGCGCGCCGGCAACGGACGCGAAAGCGGAAAGAGGTTCAACTATGCGCATGTACGACGTGATTGAGAAGAAACGCGACGGCGGCGAGCTCACCGACGCCGAGATTGATTACTTTGTCTCGGGCTATGTAGCTGGGGATATTCCTGATTATCAGGCCTCCGCACTTGCGATGGCCATTTTCTACAAAGGTATGACCGCGCATGAGACGGCTCACCTGACCATGGCAATGGCCGAGTCCGGCGACATGATGAACCTCTCGGCAATTCCTGGTATCAAGGTGGACAAGCACTCTACCGGCGGCGTTGGCGATAAAACCACGCTGGTAGTGGCTCCAATTGTTGCGTCTCTGGGTGTCAAGGTTGCCAAGATGAGCGGTCGTGGCCTGGGCCACACGGGCGGCACGCTGGACAAACTTGAGGCAATCCCAGGACTTTCCATTGAGATTTCCGAGCCTGACTTCTTCAAGCAGGTCTCCGAGATTGGCGTTGCCGTCGCAGGTCAGACGGGCAACCTTGTTCCCGCGGACAAGAAGCTCTACGCACTGCGCGACGTTACCGCTACCGTTGACTCGGTGCCTCTGATTGCATCGAGCATCATGAGCAAGAAGATTGCTTCCGGTTCCGACTGCATTTTGCTGGACGTCAAGTGCGGCTCCGGCGCCTTCATGAAGGACGTCGACTCCGCAATTGAGCTGGCAGACGCCATGGTTTCTATCGGCGAGCACGTCGGCCGCACCACCGCGGCGCTGATTACCGGCATGGACCGTCCTCTTGGCAAAAACGTCGGCAACTCCCTCGAGGTCATTGAGGCAGTGGCCACGCTTAAAGGCGAGGGTCCTGAGGATCTGACCGACGTCTGCGTTGAGCTTGCCGCAAACATGCTTAATCTCGCAGGTAAGGGGAGTGTTGAGGACTGCCGCAAGCTGGCTCGTCAGCAAATTGCAAACGGCGAGGGCTTGGCTAAGCTGGCTCAGATGGTCAAGGCTCAGGGCGGCACCGACGAGGTCATTTTTGACACCACCAAGTTTGAGGCCGCGCCATTCCGTCGCGACATTGTGGCCGAGACCAGCGGATATATCACGTCCATGAACGCTGAGCTGGTGGGCATTTCCTCCGTTGCTCTGGGCGCTGGCCGCGAGAAGAAGGGCGATCCAATCGACCCAGCAGCTGGTATTATCCTTGAGCGCAAGACCGGCGATTATATCGAGAAGGGCGATGTGATTGCATCGCTTCTGACCGGCGACGAAAGCCGTCTTGATGAGGGCGAGCGCATCTTCCGCGAGGCTCTGGTCTTTGGCGAGAACGCTCCCGAGCTGGAGCCACTGTTCTTTGCGCGTGTCTCCAAGGACGGCGTCGAGCGCTTCGCGTAAGCGCAGGTAGCGGGTGCGGGCTGGCACGGCAAGCGTGTAGCCGCGGGTGCGAGCGGCTGCGGGCTGGAAGCTCCACATAACATGCAGGTCAGACCGGTGTTCACGCAGGTGGACACCGGTTTTTTGTACGGCAACAGCGTCGTGTGCGGACAAACTTGCAGGTTAGACGCGCGAAGCGTCGTTGCGAGTGCATGGAGTTTCTCGCCAGACGCCATGCGAGCCTGAAAACTGCATCATGTCTGAGTAAAACAGCTCAGACATGGCGAGAAAAACCGGCAAATAGCTCAGACTTGGTGCACTTTTCCGGCAAATCGTTCAGACTTGATGAGAAAATCAGGCTCCGTGCGATCGTTCATGAAAGGGCTTGCGAAACCAATTTCGGACACATTTCAAAGCTTGCCTAAAAAGTGTAAAGAATCTGTATTTGAGCCACCGATTTTTTTACAAAATCAGGCAAATCCACCGATTCTTTGCTGTTATCAGGCAAAAGTTACAGATTCTTTGCAGAAATCAGGCGCGCTAGCAGCCGAAAATAGAATCCTAGCGGTCAAAGCAAGCCTGGCGAGAAAATCGGTCTTCTCGAGGTTGCAGTTATTGCACATAGTGTGCAATAATACTCAGTATGTGCAATAAGTTGGGTGCCGCCGTGCCGCTTGCGCCTGTCGCGCCCGTCGCACCCGCGTCGCACGCAACACCCGCACACACCCAGTACGTACCTGTAACCAGGAGAGGCTTCAGAAACGTATGACAGAAACATTGTCTGTACCTGCTGTTTTTTCAGCTTGCAAGCTTGATCGACGCACCGCAAGAACTCGTGCGGCGCTTAGAAAAGCCCTGGCAGAAGAGATAGACGCTACCGGCGACCTTACCTCCGTGACCGTCACGGGCGTAACGGAGCGCGCCGGCCTCACGCGTCGAACCTTTTATTCTCACTACAAAGACATCCCTGACCTGGTGCTTCACATCGAAAAGGAAGCGCTAGCAGAGCTGCGACCTGCTGTTGAGCGGCTTGCTCACGTCAATCTTGCCGAGCTTAAAGAGGCAATCGACTCCTACAGGCCATGTCCTGGCGCAACTGAGATGATCCGAAGCATTCGCAAACACGGCTTCTACCTGCGTCCCTTGTTGGGCAACGGCGGAGATCCTGCGTTCCAGGATAAGCTAAAGCACCTGGTACATGAGGTTATCGCCCAGCGCGCCCTGCATGATCTTGACCCGCGCGCACTTGGCCCCTTCTTTGACTACTATCTGACCTTCGCAATTTCTGCCGAGGTTGGTGTCCTTATTCGCTGGTTAATCGGCGGTATGCGCGAGAGCGACGAGCAGATGGCAGGCCTTATGACCGGCCTCATGTTTGTTGCACCTGGCGATTTGTACGGCAAGCCAATCAAGCTAGACGTTCCACGATTTGCGCTTGCAACTCTTGTTCTTGGAGAGGAAAACAATGATTAGTCCAAAGTTTGAGCTGGTAGAGAATGGTGCAGAGCTGGCACCAAACGTTCCGCTTGACCTGTCTCAGGCCCACCTTATGCTGGGCATCGATGTTGGTTCTACAACCGTAAAGCTGTCCGTCATCGATGAAGACGGCACGTTGGTTTACGCAAACTACGAGCGTCACCACACCGACGTCCGCGCAACGGCTCGCTCTCTGTTTGTCAAAGCTCAGAAGCACATTGGCGAGACACCCATGTACGCTGCAATTACCGGCTCTGGCGGAATGCTTCTGGCTCAATGGCTTGACCTGGAGTTTGTCCAGGAGGTCATCGCATCAAAGCGCGCTGTTGAAACGCTGATTCCTCAGACCGATGTTGCCATTGAGCTGGGTGGCGAGGACGCAAAGATCATCTACTTTGACAACGGCATTGAGCAGCGCATGAATGGTACCTGCGCAGGTGGTACCGGTGCGTTTATCGACCAGATGGCGTCTCTCCTCAAGACCGACGCAACCGGTCTCAACGAGCTGGCAAAAG
Organism: uncultured Atopobium sp.; assembly: GCA_963544415.1. Taxonomy (GTDB): domain Bacteria; phylum Actinomycetota; class Coriobacteriia; order Coriobacteriales; family Atopobiaceae; genus Lancefieldella. The sequence goes on along the minus strand of CAUUFE010000036.1, from coordinate 756 downwards.
ACGTCAAGCAGATCTACCCAATTGCATCTCGCTGCGGCGTTTTTGCTAAGTCAGACGTTCAGCCGCTGCTTAACGAGGGTGCCGCTCCTGCCGACATCGCCGCTTCCATCTTCCAGGCCGTTGCAAACCAGACCGTTTCTGGCCTGGCTTGTGGTCACCCTATCCGCGGCTACGTCGCGTTTCTCGGCGGCCCGCTGCAGTACCTCTCTGAGCTGCGCCGTCGCTTCTACATCACGCTTAACCTGGACGACGAGCACATTGTCTTGCCACAGAACGCTCACCTCTTTGTTGCAACGGGCGCTGCTCTGGCGGGCGAGTCCGATCGACCAATCACCTTTACGCAGGTCATGGAGGCACTGGACAACCTCAAAGACATTCAGGGCTCAGAGGTTGCTCGTCTGGACCCACTCTTTGCTACCCAGCAGGACTTTGACGACTTCAAGGCCCGTCACGACCAGGAGGTAGTCCCCAAAGGCCAGCTGGCCAACTACCACGGACGCGTGTTCATCGGCATCGACGCAGGTTCTACCACTATGAAGGCTGCAGTTGTTGGCGAGAAGGGCGAGCTTCTTTACACCTGGTACGACAATAACAACGGTGACATTCTGGGCACCGCTCGCAAGATTATGGACTCCATCTACGACGAGATGCCTTCCGACTGCATTATTGGCCACGTCACAACCACCGGTTATGGTGAGGGCATCCTGATTGAGGCTCTGCGTGCAGACTCGGGCGAGATTGAGACCGTTGCTCACC
>CAUUFE010000035.1:0-9735 GCA_963544415.1 uncultured Atopobium sp. | reverse complement strand
TCAAGCAGACTCTTTATCACATCTAGCTCAATAAATGCCAGTTCAGAGACATGAGTGTCTGCCTCACCACTCTCTACCAGTGGCTTGCAATTATCTACAGCAAAATACTTTGCAGGGACAATCCTTGCCTCATCGCATAAATAGCGAGCAAAACGTAGGTTTCCGCAACCCACATCAAGTACAGAGGGTTTCTCGCCAACTAAAAGCTGAGGCATGGCATCTAGGCACTGCTGCCACCCCTGCCAAGGCATCTGTCGTGTGGCTGAGAAACTCTGCGCCTGCTGAGCATAAAACTCAGAGGTAATGCGACTCAGCCGCTCAGCGGTAGATGTACTGATAGATTGCGTATATGTTTTGTTTGAAGAAGTTTCCATACAGAGATTTTACGTCATCGCCTTGCTCTCAAAGGTCAGAAGCTCAGCTTATTGCCTATACTGTTTGTATGGATGAACTCATTTTGGACATATTGAAGCAGCTCAGAGATGGCTCACAAGGTGCTCTTGATACGCATCAGCTTGAGATGCTCATTAACTCGCACAACAGCGGAATTGACTCTAGCGCCCTCAGTACAGAGCGCGAGAAACTTATCCCTAAGCGAGCAATTCTCCCCTATTTTTTGCAGGTCAAGCAGAACAATGATGAGCTATGGCAATCGTGGAATGTGACCCCTGAGCTGGAAGAAAGGTTTATCCGCTCTGTGCGCATGAAGCCTCGTCGCACCGCTTCTGGCGTGGCTACCATTACCGTGATTACCAGGCCGCATACCTGCTCAAGTAATTGCATTTATTGTCCGTGTGATCTGCGTATGCCTAAAAGCTATCTTGCTAACGAGCCTGCCTGCCAGCGTGCTGAGCTTACGTTTTTTGATCCATACGTACAAGTTGCTGCTCGTCTTCAAGCGCTCCATCAGATGGGCCACTCAACCGACAAAGTAGAGCTCATAGTGCTCGGTGGCACCTGGAGCGATTATCCAGAGGGCTATCAGTATTGGTTTATCAAAGAACTCTTCCGCGCGCTCAATGACTGGCCCAACTCTCCTAGCTACATTCAGGAGCGCCTTGATTGGTACACCTCATTTGGTTTGCAGAACTCTGAAGAAGCGCTTTCTTCTTTTGTTGCTGAACAACAAGCGGCAGTCTTTGATGATACTGCCACGTATAACCAGGCTTTTCATAAGCTCTACGACATCAGCCAGCCTCACCAAAACGCGTGGTCTCAGATGCAAAGTACCTATGATGAGCTGGTGGAGCAACAACACGTTAATGAAACAGCTGCTGCCCGTGTGGTTGGCCTTGTAATAGAAACCAGACCTGACACTATTACGCCGGATAACCTTCGCATGTTTAGGCAGCTTGGGTGTACCAAAATTCAAATTGGCATTCAAAGTACGCGTCAAGAGATCCTTGATGCAAACAAACGCCAGATGTCGGTCGCGCAGATTAAACGCGCGTTCTCGCTGATTCGTTTGTACGGATTTAAAATCCATTCTCATCTGATGGTTAACCTGTTGGGCGCAACTCCTGAGGCAGATAAACAGGACTTCAAGACGTTTGTCACTGATCCAGGATTTCTTCCCGACGAAATCAAGCTTTACCCCTGTGCGCTGGTAGCTGGAACGCAGCTAGTGCAGAAGTATCGTGAAGGCGCGTGGCAACCATATGCCAAAGATGAGCTGGTAGACGTACTTGTTCAAGACGTACTTAACACACCTCCATACGTGCGCATTTCTCGCATGATTAGAGACATTAGCGCCACCGATATTCTGGTGGGAAACAAACACACCAACCTCCGCCAGATGGTGGAGCAAGAGCTTGCCGCCAAAGACGTTGCACGTCGCGTGCAGGAGATTCGCTTTAGAGAGATTAATCAGCAGCAGGTACACGCCGCGGAGCTTACTCTACAAGACTTTACCTACACCACCGCAGTCAGCGACGAGCACTTCCTGCAATGGGTAACCACCAACAACAAAATTGCAGGTTTCTGTAGACTTTCACTTCCCCACTGGGACAAGCTGACCTCTGGCGCATGTGATGTTTCTGCCGATGAACTGCTGGTACAGCCAGGTCAGGCCATGATCAGAGAGCTCCACGTGTACGGACAGGCGCTTTCGCTGGGCTCGGAAGGAATGTCTGCTCAGCATCAGGGTTTGGGTCAAAAGCTTCTTGCTAAAGCCTCCTCTATCGCAGCTGAGGCGGGTTATACCAACCTTAACGTCATCAGCTCAATCGGAACGCGCGCCTACTATCGCGCGCAAGGCTTTACCGATGCAGGACTCTACCAGCAAAAGGCTCTGTAAAAGGTGGCATGGCCTTGCGACTCTTACAAGCTTCACACACTTACTTCTTACGTCACAAAAAAATGCCGAGAAGACCGTTGATCTTCTCGGCATATTCATGAGCGTCTCCCTCTCCTTGACGCGAATGGATCTTAAGGAATCAGCGACAAAATCTGAGAGAGGTTCTTCTTGCCGAAGTCAACCTTCTGACCGTCGTTGATAACCAAGCAAGGAACGCTCATGACATCGTAGGTATCTTTGAGCTCCTTGAAGTGGTTGATGTCGTAGACATCACAGGTGACCTGAGGATTGTCTGCAGCAATACGCTGAGCAGCTACAACAACGTCTGGGCACATGGTACAAGAAAGTCCTACCAAGACCTGCAGATGTGTCTTTGACTCAATAGCTGCAATAGACGCCTTATCCTCGTCACTAATTGGCTGGCCAGGACCTGCGGCGTTATAGAGTCCAAGTACAAACGAAGTGAACTCGTGACCGCCAGGAACACCATGGAACGCAAGACCTGTTGGAGTGCCATCCTGTGCGCACACACGAACAACAGGAAGGTTCTTCTCGCCCGTGTCTGAGACTGTTTGAACGCTCAGCTTATCGGTCATAGAAGAAAGTTCTTCCATGTAAGCTACAAGCTCCTCAGAGACAGGTCTCTGATCTAGCTCCAACTGAAGCACAAGCGGACGAGCCATGCGCTCAAAGACAGCGTTAAGCTGTGCTTTCATGTCATCGGTGAAGATCTCTCCGGAGTCAGAGACTGTCTTGGCCGCTGAGGTCTCAGAAGCCTCATTCTTAGACGAGATACGTGTGACGTTCATCTGTGGAACAAAGCCAGTTTTCTCCTGAGCGCGCTTAATATAGCGCTCCATCTCGGTAGCGGTGGTTGCCGCCTGACCGATAGCCGTTGCAACCTGACGCAATGGCTTCTGACACACATCACCTGCACCAAAGAGGCCCTCACAGGTTGTTTCCTGGTGCTCATTGGTAATCAGATAGCCGTGATCATCAGTCTGTGCCAGCTCTTTTACCAGGTTGGTCTCTGGCGCGTAACCCGCGAAGACAAAGACACCAATGGAATCGCCATCTTCTGGAGCAAACGTGGTCTTCTCGCCCGTCTTGAGATTCTTGTACGTAATAGACCTAAGTGCGGAATCTCCGGCAACGGATTCAACCTGCGTGTTGTACAGAACCGTAATGTTTGGATTTGTGCGAGCAGCCTCGGACGACGCAGGGGCGCAGGTAAATGCTTCCTCGCGCACAAGAACCGTGATGTGCTTTGCGTACTTAGTTAGAAATACGCTTTCTTCTGCAGCTGCAAAGCCTCCACCAATGACAAAGACTTCCTTGCCGGTAAAGAACTCGCCGTCGCAGGTGGCGCAGTAAGCAACTCCGTGGCCCTGATAGTCCTCTTCTCCCACAAAGCCGATATGACGTGGGTGTGCTCCTGTGGCGAGAAGAACGGAGAGGCAGGGACGCTCACCTTTGGTGGTGTGAACTACCTTGACATCTCCGGACATGTCCAGGTCAGTAACTTCTGCCAGCAAAAACTCTGCGCCAAAGGCCTCAGCCTGCTTACGCATGGTTTCTGAAAGCTCAGAGCCACTAGTAGAGAAAACTCCCGGGTAATTTACGACCTCATTGGTAATAGTGATCTGTCCGCCAAAATGGTCCTTCTCGACAACTAGAACACGGTAGCGAGCGCGGGCCAGATAGAGGGCGGCGGTGAGCCCAGCTGGCCCACCGCCGATAATCACCGCGTCGTAGAGGTCTTTGACGTCGGTCATTGTAAGCTCCTAAATCTTAGAGCTGACCAACAAGGTCAAGGCTTGGCTTCAGGGTCTCAGCGCCTGGCTGCCACTTAGCTGGGCAGACCTGATCGCCGTGCTCTGCGACAAACTGTGCTGCCTGGAGAAGGCGGAGAAGCTCCTCAGCGTTACGGCCAATGCCACCAGCGGTGACAAGCTCAACCTGGATGACACCCTCAGGGTCAACGATGAAGGCGCCACGCTCAGCAAGGCCAGCATCCTCAATAAGGACCTCAAAGTTCCTTGCAAGAACGTGAGCTGGGTCAGCGAGCATTGGGTAGGTTACCTTAGAGATACGCTCGGACTCCTCGTGCCATGCCTTGTGGACAAACTCAGTGTCGCAAGAGACAGAGTAGACCTCTGCGCCAGCAGCCTGGAATTTGTCATAGTTGTTAGCAAGATCCTCAAGCTCAGTTGGGCAGACAAAGGTAAAGTCAGCTGGATAGAAGAAGAACAGGCTCCACTTACCCAGTGTGGACTCTTTGCTTACCTCGGTGATGTCACCGTTGTGGAATGCGTTTACCTTAAAATCACCAATTTGCTTACCAATAAGAGACATAGTCAGTTCCTTTCTGTAAGTAAAACAACTTGTAAAACGTGCTACTAAGAAGTTTACTATCTTTAACTTTTTTGTCAATAACAATAATGATTACTATTTAAAGAGATAAAAAGAAACAGGCCAGATTACTCTGACCTGTGAACAGTTGGTGGGCGTTATAAGATTTGAACTTATGACCTCTTCCGTGTCAGGGAAGCGCTCGTCCCCCTGAGCTAAACGCCCGAATATGTTTGCTGCTGGGGATGCAGCAAGGGATATATTACGAGAAACCCGCCCCTCTTGCAACCGTCAAACTCAACTTTTTTTGAAATCTGCAAAAGATCGGTTCGTCGCAACATTGATGGCTACGTAAATACTGTAGCCTTTGAAATGAATGACTGCTTTTTAAAACTGTATGTCTTCTTCATCTCAATTAGACAAAACATATTAAAAAATAGGCAACTGGATTGTAAAAGCATACGGTCAGAAGTATTATGGCAAGTCGTTCGATTGAGGGAGAAACTTATGTACTTTCTAGAATATAACAAAGACGAGAAGCTATGCTTTAATTATAAGAAATCATGCGGTCTCTGGTTAATTGTTGTAGCTCTCATCATTTTTGCAGCTACCGCAATAGGTGGAAAGCAGATTATCAATATGTCCGTATTTAGCTTTGGATATGTTGCAGCCTTCTTGTCTATAAATACAAATAAGAAAGTTCTCAATAAGTTTTCCGATGGTCCTTCAAGTAAGTTCCAGAACAAAATGTCTCTATACGCGGTGATTTTCTTATTCATTTTGATGTTTTTATTAGGTGGACCATTTTTTGCAACTGAAAACTGGAGACTTATTTGGTTGGGCGCGTTAATGGCCACGGCACTGCACTTTTTCCTCTATTACTTTGTACACGGAAAATCGATGATTTATCTGGCAATACTCTGTGCCATCAATGTTGGTATAGGTTATATTTTTCCAGACATCCCACTGACAATAACTGCCTATATTGATGCGGCAATTAAACTTGGCTTTGGAATATACCTGTTCTTTTTCTCAAAGCCAACACAACAAAAATAACCTTCGCCTAGAGACCGTGTGCGTCAAACGTGTCCTTAACCAAAGCCACAAGCATTGGTATAAACACAGCCACGCCTGCTAAAAGCATTGGATTGTCACGTACTTCCGGAATGTCCTGTAAGAAATTCTGCAGATCATAGACAAGACCAACGGCAACGGCAATAAGAATAGGTGCCAGAATAATCAAAATAGGATTTGGTGGTTTACGCATAAGGATGCTTTCTTTTACAAGTACTGCACACGCAGCGGTCCAATAGAGCAAAGATACGTATCAAGCCACATTCTGGCTTTTCTTCCTTACTTCTTCCCTACTTCTTACGCTTAACCTTAATTTGAATGCCAGAGGTCTCTGGACGAGGTGACGTAGAAGCAATAGCGGGTTTCTCGCCATTTACAAAAGCCGAGAAACGCTGACGGAAACGATTCCACTTGTGGTAGATAGGCTCGTGGTCGTGAGATCTGAGACCCAATAGCATGCTTGCGGCCATAGTTGGAAGCAGATACTCAATAGCGCGCCAAAGTACAAAGCCTGCGGCAATTTCCTCACCAAACATGTGGCCAAACAGGAAGGCAAAGCCACCCTCAGCGCCACCAGTACCACCAGGAAGTGGAATGGCCGAGGTCAAGAGCTCAAGCATTGAACCAGATGCAAGGCAGGTTAGAAGATCTGCAGGCTGGCCAAGCGCGCGCAAGACAAAGTATGGAAGTGCATAGAGGCAGCCAAGCTGAACCAAGGTAACCAGCAAGACAACACACATCTCTGGAATGTTCTTTGCGGCAGTCTTAAAGCCGTTTGAGAACTCATCTACCTGCGTGTTAATAATGTCATGCCAGTGGTCGTAACGTTTTACAATGCGCAAGCGTGAAAGCAGCCTTAAGCCCCAGTTGCCCACAGTCTTTACCATTTTAGGAAGCAGGCAAATGGCTAAGATAACCGCAACCATCACAATTTTGGCGCCAAACAAAATGATGCCAATGACGGTAACGTCACCAAATTGCTCGTAGAAGTAATTTGCCCTGAAAATAAGCATGAGAGCTGCAAAGATACCCTCGCCCGCCTCATACATAACAAAGCGTGTGAACTGCAGAGCTCCCGCCTGACCTACAGAAATACCTGCACGAGTCAGACGATAAATCTGAGCAGGAGCAGCACCTGCGCCGTTTGGCGTGAGGTTCATGAAGAAGATACCCGACGCCTCAACGCTCATCAGGTCACGGACACCAACGGGACTCTCGGGGTCTGTAATGACCGAGATAACATAGGCGAGAATACCCAGGAAATAGTAGACAAAATAGCAAAGAGCACCAGCAATAAGCCAGCCCGTATCTACGTCTGCTAGAGCAACAACAAACTCATCAAACTGACCAGAGAAAACGATATAGAGTGCGTACAGTATTACAACCGCAAAGAGGAAGAGAATGCTCTTTCTAACTTGACCAAAGCTCTCTTTTGCCTCTTCTACCTGCTCAGATGAAGAAGTTGGAGCAACACTAATCTTAGGCTTTTTGGTTGAAACACCCTTAACGGTAGTAGATCCAATCTTCACCGTTACCTTCGGTGTAGATAAGGGGTGCTCGGTTTCAGACGCGCCATCTGGGCGATCCATGGGCACCTCCTTGGACTCTGGATCACAATACGTGTACAGAAAGAACACTCTTTGCAGATAAACGATGCAACCTCAGAGGGTTTCTCGCCACCTACCTGCTTTTCATTTTACATGAACCGCTCAAGTATACTCTTGTCGGCCTCAATAATGCCACCGCCGCAAACTTCCTGGCCATCGTACAAAACCGCCGATTGACCTGCTGCAACAGTTTTCACTGGCTGGTCAAATTCAATAAATCCACATTGATTATCTGTGAGCGTAAACGTTACGGGAACCAGCGCGCCTGTGTGACGAGTTCTGACCACATACCTACCGTTAGCTGCAGGTTCTCCAGAAATCCAGTGCATGTCCGAGAGCTCCATGCGACAAGTCCAGAGCGCAGGACAGTTGAGGTCAGAGGTTACGTAGACCACATTCTTGAGCGTATCGGTTGCTACTACATAGCGAGCAGGGCCTCCACCGATGTTCAGGCCTTTTCTTTGGCCAACGGTAAAGAGGAATGCTCCGTCATGGGTGCCAAGAACCTTGCCTGTCTCCCACTCAATGACGTCACCCTGCTTTTTCTTGAAGGTGTCCAGCAAAAACGTGCGCAAGCCAACGGGACCAATGAAGCAAATGCCGTCGGAGTCTGGTTTAGTTTCTATGCCCAGACCTCGCTCTGCACACAGAGCGCGCACCTCTGCCTTGGTGGCAATGTGTCCAATAGGAAAAAGCGTACGTTCAAACAAATGACCTGGTACACGCCATAGGAAATACGTCTGATCTTTGTGAGCATCTGCAGCACGCAAAAGTTTTTTGGTGCCCGGGACGTTCTGTGCATAGTGACCCGTTGCGACAAAATCGGCACCCTCAGCAAAAGCACGTTCTGCAAAGGTGCCAAACTTGACCGTCTGGTTGCACATAACGTCTGGATTAGGCGTACGGCCGTGTTCATAGGCATCAAGCAGGTAATCCACAACAGTGGCCTTATACTCGGCCTCACAGTCCCACACGTCCAAATCAATGCCCAGCGTTACGCACACGCGCTCAGCATCAGCCAGGTCATCTGCCCAGGGGCACTTAAAGCCTGGCAAGTCCTTTGACCAGTTGCGCATATAGACAGCCTTGACGTTATAGCCCGCCTCAAGAAGCAGAGCCGCAGACAGCGCCGAATCAACGCCGCCGCTCATGCCAAGGTAAACTAGTTCTCCCATGTCACTCCTACGCGAGCAGATTCTTGTTTGACGGCCTCGGCAATTGCCCAAGCTGCGTACAAGATGTCGTCTTCTGTGGTAGTTCTTCCAAGCGTTAACCTGAGGCTTCCCGCTGCTACTTCTCGCGGTGCGCCAATTGCCTCAAGCACGTGAGATATTTGCATTTTTGATGCGGCGCACGCAGAGCCTGTTCCCACTGACACGCCCAGGCGCTCCAGCAAAATGACCAGACGACGAGCCTCAAGTCCTGGGAAAGAAACATGCAACAAATTGGGAAGCCTGAGCTTGGCGTTCTTTGGTCCCGAGACAATCATCTGCGGGAACTCTGCACAAAGCAGCTCCTGTAGCTGATCTCTGAGGCGAGAAACCCGCTTTGCCTCGTCAGTGCGGGTCTCATCTGCAAGCGCCAAAGCACACGCAAAGCCAATGACGCCCGCGACGTTCTCTGTACCTGAGCGAACGCCGCCCTCTTGCCCGCCGCCGAGCACCAGCGGTCTTAAGCGCACATCGTCGGAGGCCCATAAGAGACCCACCTGCTTTGGACCAGAAAGCTTTGCTGCAGAAAGCGTCAACATATCTACACCCAGCGACGACACATTAACGCTCAAGTATGCTGCTGCCTGAGAGGCGTCTACGTGCAAATGCAGCGGACGAGTCTCCCTTGCTGCAAGCCTGCGTAAGCGCTCCTTGGCAAGTACCTGCGAAATCTCTCGGATAGGCTGAATGGTGCCAATCTCCCCGTTTGCAAGTTCAATGGAAACCAGCTCGGTCTCTGGCTTGAGCGCTTTTGCAACGCGCTCTGGATCCACACGACCGTCTGCTTCTACGCGTAGTGTCTTGTGCGAGAAAATCCCTGCACACGCAAGGACACTCTCATGCTCAATAGCATCAACGATGACGTGCGCATCTTCAGAGACCGTTGCAAACGCCAGGTTGTTGGCCTCTGTAGCACCTGCTGTGAGCACCACGTTTCCTGGACGAGCACCAATGGCATGCGCCAAGACAGCGCGGGCACGTTCTACCTCGTCACGAACCTGGCGAGACAGAGCATACGGTGCTGAAGGGTTGTAGAACTTCTCCGTGAAGTACGGAATCATTGCATCAACTACACGTGGATCCATAGGTGTAGCTGCGGCAAAGTCCAGGTACACGTTGCCTGTTGGATGTTCTGGTTTTGCAGAAGGCATGTGCATTACAAATCCTTTGGGTTTCTCGCGGTCTTGCGGGCGTG
>CAUUFE010000034.1:0-10732 GCA_963544415.1 uncultured Atopobium sp. | reverse complement strand
ACATTGAGCTCCAAAATAGGGCGAAAAAGGTAAAAAACCCGTTTAGTTGGGGATCGAGCGAATTGATTAAAGATTTGATATTACTAAAAGGCCAGTTGGCGCTAATCGGATGGCACATTGCAGGCTCAAAATAGCTCAAAATCGTCATGCATAAAGTCTAAAATCCCCAACTAAACGGGTTTTTTACCTTTTTGGGACCAAAATCGTCTTGAAAACACCGATCCTGCAATTTTTAGCCGAATTAACGTGCAAACTCATCATTGGCATCGGCTTTTTGAGGCGCGCCGATCTCCCGATGAGTCACTTCATGCAGCGCAAGCAAAAGAGCCGCTGGCGTCAGCGGCTCTTTTGCACTTTTTCTCAGGTGAGACAGACTACTTGGTGCTTGAAGAGCTGTCGGATGTACCTGTGGTGTTAGTGGTACCTGTGGTACCCGTGGTTCCTGTTGTGCCAGTTGTAGTGTTCTTCTTTGTTGAAGAGTCACCGCCAACGATACCGCCAAGCACGCGAACTGGTGTAAATGACGTTGCAATCTGATCACGCAATTCTTTTTGAATGGTGTCGTTTGCACCAGTAATGACCATGGTGATGTTTACGCCATCAGAGGATTGCGTCTTTGAGAACGTAAAGGTAAAGATAGGTGTTGCGTCTCCACCAGGCTTAAGGAATCCAAAGAGCTGAGATTTCTGCAACTCGCCCTGGTCGTTTCTATGAACGCTAACATGATAGACAACGGTATTGATTCGTGGGTTGAGCAGCGCGTTAATAGCAAACGCCTGAGCCTGAACGCTTGATCCGGCGTAGCATTCAAGCACGTCTTTTGAGGTGGTGTCGGTAACCGTTACCTCAACGCGACCAGTGTTCTCGTCAGCTTCCTGAACCGAGAAATCTTCGGGGAACTGCGTGAATCCATTACCCCACTCAACGCCTCCACGCAATGCGGATGCAACAGATCGTACCGTAACAGATTCAGTTAGATTTGCTGTGTTGGCTCGGCGAATAACACCGCAAGAAACCTGCATGAGAACAACAATTACCAGGAAAATCAGAACAAAAAGGACTGCTGTCTTTGTAATGACCTTCTCGATATTTGAGCCCGAAGGATCAGATCCCGAGAGAGGGTCAACGTCTACCGCTGCAGCTCCGCCCTGCCTGCGAGCACGCTCTAAAGCTGCGCGCTCCTCGTTAGGATGACCTGTCTCGTCTACCTTGGTAAACAACTCTTCAGCTGCGTCAGCGTCAAGCGCGCCCTTCTGGCGGCGCGCGAAGCGTGAACGTTCTGCATCATCTTTAGCCATGTAGCTCTCTCATTCAACCTGCATAAACACACTTTCAAGGCGTGCGATGCGTTGACTTTTGATCTTTGGTTACGAGCCGTCGGTTTGCAAACTGCAAGCTGCAAACCGCGTTTCGCAAAGCACCTAACGCTCTATTTTACCGCCTTGCGAGGTTTGGCGCACCACCAAACTGCATTTGATAGTAATGAGCGTAGATTCCGCCTTTTTCTAGCAGTTCATCGTGGGTTCCACGCTCAACCGCACGGCCGTGATCGATAGTGATAATTTCATCAGCACCCATAATGGTCGAGAGTCGATGGGCAATGACCAGCGTAGTTCTGTTCTTAGCCAGCTCGGAAAGGGACTCCTGGACCGCACGCTCGGACTCGTTATCCAGAGCGGAAGTAGCCTCATCCAAAATGAGCAACGGAGGATTCTTCAGGAACACTCGCGCAATGGAAATGCGCTGCTTCTGTCCACCAGAAAGTCTGGTTCCACGCTGTCCTACTTGCGTGTCATATCCATCTGGCAGCGATTCAATGAACTCGGCGATGTTTGCACGCTTTGCTGCTAGTGCAATGTCTTCTTCAGAGGCTTCAGGGCAGCCGTATGCAATATTCTCCGCGATAGTACCATCAAAGAGGTACACATCCTGCTGGACCATGCCTATTGCCGAACGCAAACTGTGCTGCGTAACGGAACGAATATCCTGCCCATCAATGGTGATGCTTCCACTTGTGACGTCATAGAAACGCGGCAATAAAGCGCAGGTAGTTGACTTACCTCCACCCGATGGTCCCACCAGAGCGACGGTTTTTCCACTCTCAATATGAAGGTTCAAGCCGTCGATAACCTCTTCAGCATTGTTATACGAGAAATGAACATCCTGGTAGATGATCTCGCCGGCGGTAATCTGAATATCGTGAGCACCAGGTACATCTTGAATGTCCGGCTGCGTTTCAAGAATCTCTGAGAAACGCTTAAAGCCAGCAAGACCCTTCTGGAATGTCTCGGTAAAATTCAGAATGTTCATGATTGGCGTGGTAAACAACGAGATATAGAGTGCATACGTAGCCAGGTCAATGGCTTGCATCTGACCCTGAGCAATCATCCAGCCGCCCAAAACCAACACAACAGTGTTCAAAACACCCATCATGCCTGAAATTGCAGCTTGGTACCTGCCCATAGCCTGGTACATATTGGCCTTGGAGTCTAAGTATGCCGAGTTACTTGCTCTAAATTTCTTACGCTCGTGATCTTCCGCCGCAAAGCCCTTAACCACGCGAATACCAGAAAGTGAGTCTTCTAGCTGGGTATTTACGTCGGAAATACGCATGCGATTTTCTTTAAAAATGCCGCGCATATGCATGTTAGCAAAGAAGTTAAACACCACCAGCACAGCGGCAATTCCAGCAAGCACCAGCGTAAGGGGTACGTTAATAAAAGTCAGAATGACAAAAGAGCCGGCAATCTCAAGCAATCCAATAATCAGGTACTCAGGGCCATGATGCGCCGTTTCAGAAATGTCAAACAAGTCGGATACCAGGCGACTCATCAGATCACCCGTCTTGTGACGGTCGTAATACGAGAAGCTCATGCGCTCGTAGGCGTCAAACAGGTCTTCTCGCATCTTGCTTTCCATGCGCGCACCCATGATGTGTCCCCAGCTAATAACAAAGTAGCGACACAGAAAGTGGATAAAGTACATGAATACAAGCCCAACAGCAATGAACACTAAGCTGCCGAGAATGGCATCTTTACCCTGCACAAACAGCCCCTTTGTGAGCGAGCGCAAAATCTGAGGGAATGCGAGCTCGATACAAGCCAAAATGATGGCGCAGATAGTGTCCAGAATAAACAGATGCCTTTGCGGAGCGTAATAAGAAAGAAAACTGGCAAACAGCGATTTGCGATGTTTGCCAGAGGCATTGTTTCCAGAATTTCTTAAGCCGTTTCTGTTAGAGGCTGAAGTCAAAGAACTACCAGGTACAGGGCGAGAAGAACGATCAAGCATGCGTAATTACTCCATAGGCAATCGGTGTGAAATTGAATCGCAGATAAGAGCTCCAATGATAGTCTTTGCATCCTCGATTTTGCCATCGAGAACAGCATCTACCAGCTCAGATAGTGGAACAATATCAACGTTAATAAATTCGTCGGCATCTGGGTCTGATCCCTCAAAGGTCAGCTCAGTTGCCATATAAAGGTGAATGAGCTCGTCAGTAAATCCATCAGAAGTGGCGGTAGTGGTGAGAAAAGCCATCTTTCCCGCCTTCATTCCTGTCTCTTCCAGCAGCTCACGATGAGCGCAATCAAGAGGATCCTCACCTGGGTCAAGTTTTCCTGCAGGTAACTCAACTGTTACACGACCAAGCGCAGTTCGATACTGACGAACCAGACAAATTCTTCCTTCATCCGTCAGCGCAACAATAGCCACAGCCCCGGGATGACGCACAACATCGCGAAGAGCAGTGCGTCCATCAGGGAGAGAAACGCGGAGACGATTCACGTCAAAAATGCGACCAACCCAAACGGTATCTTCGGAGAGAGGCTTTTCTTCCAGAGAAGCGTCGCGCGCGTCTTCTGTACCTGCAACAAAGCTGCGCTTTTGTGGCTCACCTGAATGATGATAGGCAGCATCACCCACAGCAACACGCTCGCCGTCGTAGGTAAGCGAATTAACCGCTGAGTGCAAATCATTACGAGCAGAGTCAAACACCTCTGGAGTTACCTGCATGTCAGCGTCGAGAATCTCTGGCTCAGTAGACTGCATGTCATCAAACACGTCGTTGAACTGAACGCTGCTCTGATTGCTGTTCCAAGCACCATCCTGCACGTTGGTTTTCTCGTCATTTTGATTTGCCATAGCCACTAACCTCAATTATTTTTCTGGACGACCTTGAAGAGCCTTAAGTCCAATATCGTGCCTGAGCTGCTTGCCCTCAAAGTTGATCAGATCACAGGCCTCGTATGCACGAGCACGAGCTTCCTCAAAAGTTGGAGCAAGCGCAGTAACGTTGAGCACGCGACCGCCAGCGGTGACAATCTTTCCGTCTTCAGTTTGAGCAGTTCCTGCGTGATAGACAGAGACGCCTTCGAGCTGCTGAGCAGCCTCGATGCCAGTAATCTCCTTGCCCTTCTCGTAAGAGCCAGGATATCCAGCGCTTGCGAGAACAACAGAAACAGCAACTGTATCGGACCAGGAAACCTGCTGATGACGAAGGGTGCCGTTGTCACAAGCCATCAAAATTGAAACTAAGTCTCCCTCAAGGCGAGGCAAAACTACCTGAGTCTCTGGATCGCCAAAGCGAGCATTGAACTCAAGAACCTTAGGACCATCTTTGGTCAACATAAATCCGCCGTAAAGGCAGCCGGAATAGTTGTTGCCCTCTTTTTTGAGCTGGTCAACAACGCGCTGCTCAATGGCAATCATCTGAGAAAGCTCTTCGTCGGTCACAAAAGGAACAGGAGAATAGACGCCCATGCCACCAGTGTTTGGACCCTTATCATCGTCGTAAGCGCGCTTGTGATCCTGTGCTGTTGCCAGCGGAACAACGTATGTTCCATCAGTCAACGCAAGCAGCGAGCACTCTGGTCCCTCGAGGAACTCCTCGACAACAACGGTTGCGCCCGCATCGCCAAAATGGCCGGAGAAGCACTCGCGAACACCTTCAAGAGCCTGCTCAAGCTCAGTTGCAACGATAACGCCCTTACCTGCGGCAAGACCGTCTGCTTTAACAACTACAGGAGCGCCAATCTGGTTAACATACGCTTCGCAAGACGCCTGATCGGTGAAAGATTTCCATGCAGCAGTTGGAACGTTTGCTCGCTCCATAATGCCCTTGGCAAACGCCTTTGAACCCTCCATCTGAGCTGCATTCTGGTTAGGACCAAAGCATGCGATACCAGCCTGACGAACAGCGTCTGCAACACCCACAACAAGAGGTGCCTCGGGGCCAATGACTACCAGGCCAATGCCCTTTTCCTTGGCAAACGCGACAACTTCATCAGGATTGTTTTGATCAATGGAAGCAATCTCTGCCTGAGCAGCCATGCCACCATTACCTGGAGCAACGTAAATTTTCCCAGCGCGAGGTGACTCTTGCAACTTTGTTAGGAGCGCATGCTCGCGACCGCCCGCGCCAAGCAACAAAATATCAACGGTGTCATTCATAAGTACTCCAGCCTTCTGATACAACGCCTTTGGGATACAAGCAACGCCAACAGAACCTTCTCCCAGGCTCTTTTTAAACTCGGGAGAAGCAAGTCTTTCTGCAATACATTCTGCATCATATTCATTAGTTTTAAGTGGCTTTTTAAGATGCTTCTGTATGCGCTTCTCGCCACTTGAAATTACTACATATTTAAGCTCGCCGCGCTTTACAAAACATGCGCTCATAAGGCGAGAGATTCTTGCTGCTAGATCGGTAAAATCTGATGAGCGAGCAACCTCTGTGCATTTTCCGCCAACCAAACGATATAAATACATATCGTTTGAAATGCGCCTATGCAAACGCTCAAGTCGAAGTCGCAGCGAAAGCCTGGGGTGCTTGTCCTTGCTTTTATGCAGCGCGACCTTATTCATTGCGATATACATTGTGGCAACTACCTCGGCAAGTTCGTGTGCATATGCGCAGACTGCCTCAAAAGAGGCCCCGGATGCCCTTGCCACGCTTAAGCGCTCAAGCATGATTCCCATGGCAGTAGGCATATTTCCGCTATCTACCAGGTAAATTGAACTTGAAATATCCGGATTGTTCTGACAAGCCTTTTTTGCCGTAGGAAGCGAATCAGAGAAATCTGCCCACACATGGAGCGAGAGAATCTTTTGTGTTCCAGACTCAAAAATGCTTCGATAGAACTCGCCTACCTGGTCAGCATCTGAGCTCAGAGCTCCAGGTATTACAGAAACCCCCAGGGCTTCAAGCTGGGAAGCTTCAAGCCCACAGGGGTTATCGCAAACTATTGCAAAAGTCGAGCAGTCCGAAGACGCCACGGGTTACCTCCAGTAGCGGTCGATTGTCTGCTCGCGATCTGGACCAACGGTGATGATAGAAACGCGTACACCAGCAAGCTGCTCCAGGAAGTCAATGTAGTCCTTAGCCTCACGAGGCAACTGGTAGAAGTTGCGAACGTTAGAGATATCGCACTTCCAACCAGGAAGAGTCTCGTACACAGGCTTTGCGTGATAGAAAACGCTCTGGTGCTCTGGGACGGTCTTGTAAATCTTGCCGTCGCACTCATAAGCAACGCAGACCTTAATCTCGTCCAGGCAACCAAGGACGTCAAGCTTAGTGATTGCAAGGTCGGTAAGACCATTGATGCGAGCTGCGTAGTTGACAACTACAGCGTCATACCAGCCGCAGCGACGCTTACGACCGGTGGTTACACCGTACTCATGGCCAACTTCGCCGAGAAGATCGCCTGTCTCGTCAAAGAGCTCTGTTGGGAATGGACCAGAACCAACACGTGTGAGGTAAGCCTTTGCAATGCCCAAGACACGGTCAATGTTAGTTGGACCAACGCCAGAACCAGTTACAGCGCCACCAGCGGTGCAGTTAGAAGAGGTAACAAATGGATAGGTGCCGTGGTCAATATCAAGCATGGTTGCCTGAGCGCCCTCAAAGAGGATGTTCTTTCCAGCCTCAAGCTCTTCATTGAGGAAGAGAGAAGACTCAACAATGTAAGGACGAATACGGTCTGCATAAGGCAGGTAGGTCTCGCAAATCTGGTCAACAGTGTAGGTTGGAAGACCATACACAAAGCTCAAGATTGGATTGGTGTACTCAAGTGCAGCCTCAAGCTTCTTGCGGAAGATCTTCTCGTCAAGCATGTCCTGAATACGCAGGCCAGTGCGGTTCATCTTGTCCATGTAAGTTGGGCCGACACCGCGCTTGGTGGTACCAATAAGATTCTTGCCCAGCTTTTTCTCGTGGACGCCATCGAGGTCTTTGTGATAAGGCATAACAATATGAGCGTTGCCGGAAATCTTAAGAAGCTCGCAGGAAATACCCTTGCTCTCCAGCATGTCAATCTCGCCGAGAAGAACCTCTGGATCAACAATGCAGCCATTGCCAATAACTGGATAGGTATTCTCATACATAACGCCAGATGGAACCTGGTGAAGTGCAAGCTTTGTGTCTCCAGCAATTACCGTGTGGCCTGCATTTGCACCACCTGCGTAACGGCAAACAACGTCAAAATCTCCGGAAATGAGGTCGGTAACTTTACCCTTACCCTCGTCTCCCCACTGAGCACCAACAAGTACGGAAGCTGGCATAAGTTCTCCCCTATCGCAGCTATCTACAAACACGACCATTACATGACGGTTGCAACCTCTTTAGGGGTTGCTTCATAAGTATATCTAATACCGCTGGCAAAAGCACAGAAGCGCGAAGGTTTTGTCACACATAAGAAACGATTAGTGTGCAGGGTTTGCCATTGCGGCGTACTGAGCGGCTTCGCTTTCTGAGTAATTATTTCCCTGGTAGATCTCAACAAACTTGGTAGATGTTGGCATAAACATAACAGGAACATCCCTCAGAGCACCTGCACGGTTCTTTGCAACAATGATGTTGGTAACGTCTTTATCAGGACGGTCATCGCGTGCGGCTTCTTCATCGCTCAGTGAGCGGTCAAGCAGCAAAACAATATCTGCATCCTGCTCGATTGCGCCGGACTCACGCAGGTCAGAAAGCTGTGGACGCTTGCCGTTTCTGTTCTCAAGCGTACGATTGAGCTGGGAGAGTGCAATAACAGGTGCCTTGAGGTCTTTAGCCATAATCTTAATGCCACGAGACATCTCAGAAACCTCAGTTGCACGACTGTCCGCACGGCCCTTCTCGGCTGGTGGAGAAAGCAGCTGGAGGTAGTCGATGATAATGACGCCCTTCTCGGCCTTATTAAGCATTCTGCGGGCTTTTGCGCGGATTTCTGTGACTGTTGTGCCCGGAGTATCGTCAACGATGATTTTAAGGCGAGAAATGCGCTCTGCTGCCTCCAGAAGGGTAGGCCACTGCTCATTTCTGATGTTGGAAGAACGGATAGTCTGCAAATCAACCTTTGATTCAGAAGCCAACAGCCTCTGCGCAATCTCAATCTTGCTCATCTCAAGCGAGAAGAGCGCAACAGTTGCACCGGATACTGCAGCGTTATAAGCCATGCTGAGAGCAAAAGAAGTCTTACCAACACCAGGACGAGCGCCGATAACAACCATCTGACCAGGACGAAGACCTTGAAAGAGGTTATCTAGGGTTGCAAATCCAGTTTGGACACCCAACTCCGACGCATCTTTACCAGCATTTTGCTGAAGCTCTTCAAAGAGATCAGTCATAATGTCTTCAATGCCCTGCTCGGACTGCTGAACATCTCTGTTGGTCACATCAAAAATGAGCTTCTCTGCCTGGTCAACTACTTCTTTTGTATCTTCTGGAGCGTTGTAGGCAAGCGCAGAAATCTTTGCAGAAGCACTAATCATCTTTCTGAGCGTAGTGTCACGATGCAGCATAACTGCGTGGTTTTCCCAACCAACCATAGCAAGTGGGTTATTTCCAAGCTCTGCTAAACGAACAGCTCCACCAGCGCGCTCAAACTTGCCGTTACTCTTAAGGTGGTCTGCAAGCGAAATGACGTCTACCGGCTTGTTATTGTCAAACAGGGACTTAATTGCCTCAAAAATAATTTGATTGGATGGAATATAGAAATCCTCGGAAGAAAGCCTAATGAGGCATTCTCCTCTGATCTCTTCCGAGAGAATCATTGCGGAAAGAATGGAAAACTCGGCATCAGAATCTTGTGGCATAGAGGCGTTCTCTAGGGCCGTCAATTGCGTAGGATTCATCTCAAACGAGTCTTGTGCCATCGTCTTTTCCAATCATGTTTTTTGGGAATGAAACTGAATGGTAGTGTACTTTTCAAAAAAATAAAGAGTCATTTTGGCTTGCAAAATTCGAAAAGTTAAGTCTTCAACACGATTTTCCAAAACTCGCATACCCTGAGCGGGATTTCCTTGAGTTTTCAACGTTTTCAACATTTTTTAGACTTTTTTCGACACGTGGTATTTTCTACACAATTGCTTATCTGCAGTTATACAAATCAAATTACAATTCCGCAGGTTAAGTGAATATGTTTTACATAACATTTTGAATAACCGCAGGTAGAGTATAAGAAAATATACCGTTCAGTCTACACATAAAAAGACCACCCCTTTGTTATGTTTCACAAAGGGGTGGTTCGAACAAACATTCCATTCTTTTAAGATGGCCTTGCTTTTTCTAAAAGCTTACAAATCTGTAGAAAACTGCAGAAATTGTATAAACCACCAAAAAATGCAGGAGAACAGTGTTTTATGCATGCATAAAACTACTCTGCGGACTCAACCTCAACCTCGACGGTTGCCTCTGCGGCAACCTCCTCGGTCTCCTCCTCTGCAGGAGCAGCGTCGTCCTCGCCAACAAGAACAACGACGGTTGCGGTAATGTCACGATAAAGCTCAATGGTGACATTGTGGCGACCAGCGGTCTTGATAGCAGCGCTACGAGCAATGCGCTTACGATCAACGGTGACGTTGAGCTGTGCCTCGATTGCATCAGCAATCTGAGCGGTGGTGACGGAGCCAAAGAGCTGGCCTTCCTCGCCGATGCGAGCGTCAACAGTTACGAGCTTGCCATCAAGAGCTGCCTTGGTAGCATTTGCGTCAGCAATACGCTGCTCTTCGCGCTTAGCGATATTGTGACGACGCTCCTCAAGCTGCTTGATGTTACCCGGTGTAGCAGGCTGGGCAATCTTGTTGGGGAACAGGAAGTTCTCCGCATAACCCTGTGCGACCTCTACGATGTCGCCTTCGCCGCCCTTACCGCGAAGCTCGCCCAAGAGAATAACTTTCATGGGAAACTCCTTTGATGAGTCGATGGTATCGACTAGTTGTTGTTTATCGTAGGCTCTGAATCCTGGTTTCCTGAGCGATTAAGCTTTCGGAAGTTTACCCAGGCGTCAATAAGTCCTACGAGAGCCATAACGCCTAACTGAACTTCTAGCATGCCTGCCAATACAAACAGTGACAGAGAAAGTGCTGGCGAGAAGTGCTTCTCGCGCACAAACCATGTGAGCACTGCAAGGCCCTGAAGAGCAAAAACAACTCTAAGAGCCATAAATACGTTCAGCGTAATTAGCTGAAGTATGTCTTGAGCAGGCAAAACGGTGCTTGAAAGTGCATACACAAACAAGTTGGCCACGGTAAGAGCACACATCCAAAATGGAACGTCCATCAGCTGGAACTGTGGCAATTTCTGTGGGTCTCTTGTCAGTGCTTTATACACTGTTCGAGCTCCAAAACGCGCAATTACAAAATATAAAAGCGCCATGCCGGTATAGCTGGTTGGCCAAAAGAGCATAAAGAGTGCCTTTGCAGTTGAAAGACCCTCTTGGATCTCTGGAGAAGCACCTGAGACCTGCGA
>CAUUFE010000033.1:0-10905 GCA_963544415.1 uncultured Atopobium sp. | reverse complement strand
GACTTTCCGCAGCCAGACTCACCAACAATACCAATGGTCTCACCAGGCATAAGCTTGAGAGAAACATTCTGTACTGCGTGAACCTTATTAGGCTTAAAGATTGAACCCGTACGTGTCTTAAACGTAACCGAAATATCATCGAGGAAGATAATTGGCTGTTCTTCAGCTGTTGTAGCCATTTACCTCACCTCCTTTTGAGAACGCTCAAGGTAAGGCACAAGACCATGCTCCTTCAGATATTCATCAGGCAGCTCGGAGAAACGATGGTGCTTACCAGGAATCTCCTTGATAACAGGGTGAACCTCAAGGCCCAAGTCTGGGTGACTTGAACGAGGAGCAAACCTATCGCCTGTTGGGAAGTCCTCTGGAGAAGGAACAGAACCTGGTACCTGGTGAAGCCTGGTACCATCCTGTGCGCCTTCCTCAATGGAAAGAACAGAGCCGAGAAGACCGCGGGTGTACTCGTGAACAGGATTGGTCAGAAGCTCAGTAGTAGCTGCCTGCTCAATAACCTGACCTGCGTACATAACGGTAATCTCAGAAGCAACCTCTGCGACAAGTGCAAGGTCGTGGCTAACAAAGATCATTGCGAAGCCAAGACGACGCTGGAGGTCATTCAAGAGCTTGATGACCTGCTTCTGAACAGTAACGTCCAGAGCGGTTGTTGGCTCGTCGCAGATAACCAGAGAAGGATCGCGGGTAAGCGCCATAGCAATCAGAACACGCTGACGCTGACCACCAGAAAGCTCATGTGGATAAGACTCAAGCGTACGCTTTGGATCCAGGCCTACAAGCTCTAGAAGCTCCTCTGCGGAACGAGTGCCTCCCCTGCTGGTAAGTTGCTTCATCTGAGAAGAGATAAGCATGGAAGGGTTCAGCGAAGACAGAGCATCCTGGTACACCATTGCAAGCTCGTGACCAAGCAGCTTGCGGTGCTCTTCTTTGGAGAGCTTCAGGAGGTCTTGGTCTTTGTAGAGAACCTCGCCAGTAATGGTTTCCTTTGGATCAGTCAGACCCATGATGACCTTGGTGGTAATTGACTTGCCGCAGCCAGACTCGCCAACCAGTGCCATGCACTGACCAGGACGGACATCAAAGCTTACGTGGTCTACAACCTTGACGTCTCCGTGAGACTCAAAGCTGATGCAAAGATCTTTAACACTCAGCAATGGAGCAACATCAAAGTCTGGCTTACGTCTGTCTGTTCTGGACAGCTCAACCTCTTTGAGTGCATTAAGTCTGCGCTCAAGGGACTCTGCCTGCTCTGCATAGGCACGAACTGGATCAGATGCAAGGATGTCATCCGCACGTCTGGAATCAGAGTTCTCTGTATCAACAGGAGCGCCAGGTGCTGCTGCCATAGCGTCAGTAAGGCCCTCGGAGAGGATATTCAGTGCCAGGCAGGTCATCATAATGGCCAGGCCTGGGAAGAATGCCTGCCACCAACGGCCAGCAAGAACGCCAGCACGGGCATCAGCCAAAATGTTACCCCATGTTGGAGTTGGTTCTGCAATACCTGCACCGATGAAGGTCAAAGATGCCTCAAAGATAATTGCGTCTGCTACCAGCGTAACGGTAAAGACCATGATGGGAGCAATGCAGTTACGAAGAACGTGCTTCCACAAAATCCATGGTGCACGAGCACCAGAAACAATGGTTGCCCTTACGTAATCCTCGCCGTACTCACTTACGATGTTTGCACGAACAATACGTGCAATCTGTGGCGTGTACATAAAGCCAATGGCAAAGATGATTGAAGGAACGCTGTTACCAAGAATAGAAACAAAGACTGCTGCAAGTGCAATGCCTGGGAACGACATGATGATGTCGAGCACACGCATAATGACCTCAGAGACAGCCTTTCTAGAAACAGCTGCAATAGCACCGATAATTGAGCCACACAAAAGTGCCATACCCGTAGCACCAAAACCAATAACCAGTGAATACTGACCACCATGGAGCATACGAGAAAGAATATCGCGGCCCTTATCGTCAGTACCAAAAATAAATCCATTACCTGGAGCCTGACGAGCGTTGAAAATCTCAAGTGGGTTATGTGGAGCAATAAAGTTTGCAAAGACAGAAGCAAGAACAACAAAGACAAGAATGACAAGAGCAATCTTGGAAGCTGTCTTCATCTTCTTGAAGCCACCAAAGGTTGAACCCTTTGCTGCTGCTTCTTCGAGCTTCTCGACTTGTTTTTTTCTAATTTGTACCATCGCACTACACCGTCCTAATGCGTGGGTTAATCAAGATGTACAACATATCAACAACAATGTTGATGATGATGAAGGACAGTGCAACGACAACAACAACGCCCTGAACAAGCATTGCCTCGTTACCCTGGATGCCCTCGAGAATAGCGGTACCCATGCCAGGAAGGTTAAAAATAACCTCGATAACAACGGCGCCACCCATGAGGTAACCAATCTTGAGGCCAAGTGTGGTTACAGGGGTAATAAGAGCGTTGCGCAGTACGTTTCTTGCAATAACGATTCTCTCTGGAATACCAGCACCGCGAGCAGTACGGACGTAGTCCTTATCCAACTCCTCGACCATTGCGGTACGAACAATACGGGTCATCTGACCAGACATTGGAACCGCAAGTGCAAATGCCGGCATAATCATACGGGCAAGGTAGCCGCCAAGATTTACCGTAGGATCTGGTAGTGCTCCAGAGGCAGGCAAAAGCTTGAGCGTAGACGCAAAGACCAAAATCAAAAGAACTGCCAACCAGAATGATGGCGTTGCAAGACCGGCAATTGAGAATACGCGGATGATTTGATCGGGCCATTGGTCTCTATAGAGAGCCGCAATAACGCCCAACGTAAACGAAACTATTGCGCCAATAAAGAGACCCATAAAGGTTAACTGCATAGTTACTGGCAGAGCCTTTGAAATTCTTTCAGCAACTGAATAGTGAGAAGTGCCGTAGGTACCCAGGTTTCCATGAGCAACATCACCGATATAACGTACATATCTCACAGGCCATGGGTCATCAAGGCCATTCTCAATGTGATACTGCTGGATAGCTTCTGCAGAAGCAGACTCTCCCAAGGCATTGTATGCAGGATCAACATGCGAGAAAGACATTAGGAAGAATACGAGAAAGGTGACGCCTAGAGCCATAATCGGCAGCGCAATAAGACGGCGTCCGATAAGACGTAATAGGTTGTTCACTATCTCCCCCTCTCTCTTTAAAACAAACCGTACAAATAAAATTTGATGAGACTTTGTGCACCTCAGGACTAAATTTTGCGCACAAGAGCCCGAGCGTTATAGGTAAAACGCTCGGGCCCCAATGTATGAGATGCTAAGCGCGTGATGGCAACAAATTAGCTAGCAGTAACTGTGTTGACATCAATGAAGGACAGACCGGTGGTTCCGATACCCTTGAAGCCCTTGAGAGCAACACCGTTGCTATTTGGCTTCTCGCTCCAGGAAGCGGTGAAGGTCTTAGCAAAGAGAACTGGGTACAGAGGTACGTTCTCAGCGATGATGTCGAAGCACTCGTTCCAAGTAGACTGCTGATCAGCACCAGACTGGCCAAGAGCCTTGGTCATGAGATCGTGGAGCTTAGACCACTCAGCGGACTCCTTCCATGGGCAACGCTTGGTCATCCAGACGTTATCGCCATACCACCAGTTAAGCAGCAGGTCGACGTCTGCACCGAAGCAGGAAGGATCGCCAGGGGCAAGCAGGATGTCCCAAGAGCCGTCAACTGCGTCAATTGCAGCATAGGTTGCTGGAGAAGTATCGGAAACGATGCTTACATTAAAGCCAAGTGCGTCGAGGTCGTTCTTGACCTGAGTTGCCATAGACTTAACCTGCTCGTTATCGGTGGTGCGAAGAACAACATCACCAGGAGTGATACCAGACTCAGAAATGAGCTTCTTAGCCTTATCAACATCGTGTGCATAGACAGTGGATGCCTTGTGATAGTTAGCAAAGGAAGAAGGAAGGTAGCTGGTAGCAACCTCAGCCTGGCCAGAGAATGCGTTTGCAAGCATCTTGTCTGTATCAAGTGCATAGAGGCATGCCTGGCGAACCTTAACGTTGTCCCAAGGAGCCTTGCCAAGGTTGAACATTGCAAAGCGGACACCAAAGCCCTGGACAGCGTCAACGGTGCAGCCTGCGCCCTTGAGCTGGTCTACAGCGTCTGCAGGAACCATTTCCATAGCAAGGGTGGTTCCATCCTGCTGTGCGGTCAGACGAGCGGTTGGATCCTTAAGGACGTCATAGTGGAGCTTATCGTCCTTAGCAGGAGTTGCGCCGTTGTAGTTTTTGTTAGGAACAAGGTCAAGAGTGTTGTCAGAGATGGACTCAAACTGCCATGGACCGGAGCCAACTGGTTGCTTCTTCATCTCATCCTGGGAGCTGCTTGCTGGAACAACGCGAACAATGGACAGACGCTCCTTGAGGAGGGAGAAGTTAGCAATAGTGGTCTTAACGGTGACAGTCTTGTCATCCTTCTTCTCTACGGAAGCAATTGGAGCGAGCATTGGAACGTAAACGCTACCCTTAGCAGCGGAACGGTTGAAGGACTCAACAACGTCATCTGCCTTAACTTCATTACCATCAGAGAACTTTGCGCCGTCACGGAGGGTAATCTCAAAGGTGTAATCGTCTACCTTCTTTGGATCAGCAGTAGCAAGCTCATTGAAGGTGGAATAGTCGTGGAAGTTAAGACCATAGAGGCCCTCAACTACCTGCCAGTTAACACCAAGAGCAAGTGCTGATGAAGTAGTAGATGGATCATAGTTCTGGGTTGAATAAGCGGTACCAGCAGTAATTGTGCCGCCGCCTTCCTTTCCAGATGGAGCTTCAGCTGCCTTCTGCTGTCCGCCACCACAAGCGGTGAGACCAAAACCAGCTGCTACAGTTGCTCCGCCAAGGAAGCCGCGACGCGAAAGTGGACGGTTAATAAACTCGCTCATTTCTGCCTCTTTCTAAAAACTCTCCTTGCCACAACGTGGCACCAATGCCACTTGTGTGGCTTACATCTACATAACTATAGAAAGAAAAGATATTCGGTCTGAAGACAGTTCGCCCAACGGTATTAATTTCTCGCCCATTGGCTGCTCAAAATATGAAAACGTGTTTTATTGTATTATTTACTTCATATAAATCTTAATAGCAGCTAAGAAGGCCCGCAGTTAGCGGGCTTTACTATTATTTTACCTTGTATAATATATAAAATATTTAACTAACTACATAAGTAGTAATTATTGTCAACTACCGTTTACCGATGTTTTACTACCGTTTGCCTTTAGAAATTACGGATATGTTGTGGAGATTAAACAAGAGTCAGTCCAAAATCGGACCAACTCTTGTTTTAGAACAGCGAAAACGCTTTGAAATTACTTGGTTAAATCTACAACACGCTCAGGATTTGCCATAAAGTCCAAGTGTTCTTCCCCTAATCGGAAGCTAATAATTTCCGATACGTGATATGCATCTTCTTTTATAACTTCGAAATCTCCGTCAGCTGGACTATAGCGGCCATAATAACCATCTGATCGGTAGCTTGGAGGCCATCCATTTTCTCCTGCAACTGACCAAACCAAGCACGGTAATTTTTGCTTATTCATTTCTTGTAACAGTCCAGCATTCCTTGTTTGAATCCACAGTTCTGATGAAGATCCCGTAAATGCGCTTATAGCAAAGACTCCCAAATCTTGCTCAACAGTTCCAATAAGAACTCCATGAGAACTTATTGTCCAATAGAGCGTTATGTTCATTACTACTGGGCCATCTTTGCTAACGCCCAAAAACGGGCCAGCAATCTCTGTATCTTCCAAGTTAATGTTATCAACAGAAGTAAAATCTGACTTTGAACCGTTTTTACAAGCATTATATTGTTGCACAACATACTGAGCTGCCTGCTTTTTTAACTCTGGCAGTCTCATAGTATTCAACTTAAAAATCCAGTTATTTATCAGCAAACCACAAATAACAAGAACTACCAATAATGACAGACCTTTTATAAATCTTTTTCTACGCTGCATCATCAGTCACCTCACTTAAGTCTGTAGTTGGCGCTAACACGGGAACAATATTTGGATTTAAGACTTTTCTAGCAATGCCTTTTTGATCAAATTCATACACAACACCGTCTATTCTTGCCTTTTGTCCAACTACCATTGAACCCTTAGGTCCACCGAAAGGAACATTTTTCTCAGTTCTAAAGAAGAGAAAACACCTCGAAATTACTTAACTAAATCTACAACACGCTCAGGATTTGCCATAAAGTCCAAGTGTTCTTCCCCTAATCGGAAGCTAATAATTTCCGATACGTGATAATCTTCTTTTATAATTTCGAAATATCCGTCATCTGGGCTATAACTTCCTAAATAACCATCAGCTAGATACGGTGGCGGCCATCCACTTAACCCTAAGCCACAAAAACTTCTAACTAGACATCTATAATTTCTATTATGCATTTCTTGTAACAGCCCAGCGTTCCTTGTTTGAATCCACATTTTTGGAGTTCCAAAATAAGACCCAATGGCGAATAGCCCCAAATCTTGCTCAACAGTACCAACAACCGTTTCTTGAGAGCTTATTACCCAATATAAATCTACATTCAACATAAGTAGGTTAGCTTGACTGACTCCTAAAAATGGCCCAGAGATAGTAGCGGTCTCTAAATCAATATTTTCTGCGGACCCAAAATCAGACTTAAGACCATTTTTCTTATTCTCATATTGTTGCACAACATACTGAGCTGCCTGCTTTTTTAACTCTGGCAGTCTCATAGTATTCAGCTTAAAAAACCAGTTGTTAATCAGTAAGCCACAAATAACAAGAACTACCAATAATGACAGACCTTTTATAAACCTTTTTCTACGCTGCATCATCTGTCACCTCACTAGAACTGCTTGTCGCAATTGACATACGAGTAATGACTAGGTTGCTCTAATGATATTCCGTACGAGTATGCTTTAGCAGTTCATCTGTCGGCCAATGGCTATATTTCAGCGATGAATGAAAAAAATAAGAATGGCATAACAACACTTCATAGCTGCCATTCTTATTACAAATAACTCTATTGTTTGATTTGGTTTTAGAGATTGTGCTTCTTCATCCTTTGCTCAAAGAGCTCGTTGATAATCTTTGACATCTCTTCAACTTGTTGAGCGCTAGGTTCATCCTCAAATGTAGCGTAAAGCTCTGGATACTCCCGAGCAATATACTCACAAGACTTACCTGTTGCGTGTCCACGAACAAAGAACGGAATACGCTTAATGTATTCTGGATTCACGAGTGCCAAGATCTTCTCGTCTGCTGTTTTACTCATGAGTTCCTCCCCTTGCATCTAACTTTTCATGTACAGCTGTTGAAGATTCTTCCCAGGCTTTGAGTTCTTCATAAATAGTTTCTGCTAAGTTCACAGAAACACCTTTTACCTGAGAGATATCCTCAACACTTGCAGCCTTTAGGCGTTTAAAAGAACCAAAATGGCGCATGATATCTTTTTTGCGTTTATGTCCTACACCAGGGATTTCATCCAGAATAGAGACAGTCATTGCCTTATCTCTAAGCTCACGATGGAAGGTAATCGCAAAACGGTGAGATTCGTCACGGACTTGCTTGATAAGGTACAAAGAAGCTGAACCTGTAGGCAACACAATTGGTGTGTCGTCCCAAGGTACAAAGACTTCCTCATCAGACTTAGCAAGGCCGCAGACAGGAATATCCAAGCCTAGCTCGTTAAGCTGATTGATAGCAGCGGTCAACTGAGGCTTACCACCATCAACCACCAGCAAATCGGGCCGTGAACCAAAGCGCTCATCTGCCATGCGTTCCGGGCTATACCTTCTGCCCAGGACCTCTGTCATTGAAACAAAGTCGTTTGCCTCATCAAGCTCAGCGCGGATCTTAAAGCGTCGATACTGGCTTTTATCAGCCTTTCCGTTAGTAAAGACCACCATAGACGCAACGGTAAAGTTGCCATGAAGCGTAGAGATATCAAAGCACTCAATGCGCAGTGGCGGCGCGTCAAGCGCAAGTGCGCTTTCCAGCTGAAGAAGCGCCTGGTTAGTGCGGTCATCAGCATAGCCCGTGCGAATCATGTGACGCATCAGTGCGTGACGAGCGTTAGCAGAAGCCATCTGGAGAAGACGGAACTTCTCGCCACGTTGTGGGTGGTGAAGTGCGCAGTTATGGCCACGTTTTTGCGTCAACCACTCGGACAAAACCTCTGCGTCGAGAAGATCGATGGGCAGGTTAACTTCTGCAGGAATGTCAGCGGTTTCGTCGTAGTAGCGCTTCAAGAAGCCCGAGACTAGCTCTTCCTCAGAAACGTCCAAGCCTTTGTCCAGGATAAACTCAACTGAGCGAATGGTACGACCTTCTCGCACAACAAACACGCAGGCAGCAGAGATAGTTTCTTCTCGGTAAATGCCAATAAGGTCAATGTTGACTGAGGTAGGAAACGTGACTTGCTGGCGGTCATCAAAATCAGAGAGTGAAGTCAGACGGGATTTGAGCCTAGCCGCCTTTTCAAAATCTAGGTCAGCGGCAGCTTCTTGCATCTGGTCTTTGAGCTCATAGACAATCTCAGAGCGATTTCCACGGAGGAAGTTCTCTACCTGCCTGACGTTCTTTGCATAGGAAACGGTATCAATGGCTCCCACGCACACACCAGGACCTTTGCCTACGTGGTAGTCAAAACAGGGACGCCCTTTCTTTGCAAGCAGCAGGTTAGCAACAGCTGCACCGTCAGGGTCTTTTTCTAGCAAACGTTTAGCACGCTTCCACTCTACGCACGTAGCGGAGCAGATGGGTACTACTTTTCTGAGTGTCTCAATAGTCTGGCGCGCAGCGTAGGAATCAGTGTAGGGACCAAAATAACGTGTCCCCTTCTTGTGCTTCTCGCGCGTGTATTTAATTGCTGGGAAGGTGTCTGACTCTGTAATAGCAATGTAGGGATAGCTCTTATCGTCTTTAAAGTCTACGTTGAAGTACGGACGATACTGAGCAATAAGATTGCGCTCCAGCACCAATGCTTCGTGCTCGTTTTCTACCACAATGTAGTCAAAACTGCGCACAACCTGCATCATCAGAGGAATCTTGGCTCGATCATCTTGAAGTGTGACGTACTGCCTCATACGAGCACGCAGGTTCTTGGCTTTTCCTACATAGATAACCTTGCCAGACCCATCTTTCCAGAGGTAGCAACCTGGATCAGTTGGTACCTGATCAACCTGCTCCCTAATAGAAACCAGGTCATCTGAAGGCTCAGAAGAAAATGACGGCGCAAGTCCTGGCGCCCCCGAAGGCACATAGCTGGGATCAAGGTTGTTTTGAGAGCTATCTTTGCTACTTATAGCACCGCTTCTGGCCATACTATGACCTTACGCGAGAAACCAGTGAACGAAGCATGGCAGACTCTGGTGATTTAAAGAGGATTGCCAAGCCATAGGTAACCAAAACAGCTGGAATACCTGCAAAGATGCAGTACAGCACGCCATAGAGCGCTCGGCCGTCTGGTACGCCAATAACGGCGCGCAGGCCCACCATGATAAGAAGTGCTGCAGCCGATCCTGCCAGGCCAAAAAGAATTGAACGAACAAATGCAAACACCATGGACTTAAGTCCAATCTGACCAAGGTGCTTACGCAGGCTGATCAACATAATGGTATCGATAACCACGTAGAAGATGGCCGAGGTAGTTGCTACAAACATCATGCCAAAGTGAGAAGTACCCACCAGCAGCACCAAAACCTGCACGACAGAACCGAGTGTTGCCGAAACAGCATAGAGTGTCATACGACGCATAGCAGAACAGACTTTTTGCAGGTACATACCAATGCCATACAGAGGCAAAGCAAGCGACTGACCAATCAAGAATTGCTGGGTTAGCAGCAGCTGATCTTCAGTGAACTTGCTTGCTCCAATAATAGAGACAAGGGGCATCGAGAAAATCATCAGATACATCATGAACGGCACGGTAAAGAAAAGAATCTGGTTAATACCGTGCTTAAAGTCCTTCTTGAACTGATCCATATTCTCTTTTGCCCAGCTATCGGACAGCTCCGTAAAGAGGGCTGTGGTAATAGGTACCGTCAAAATGGAATATGGCAGCGTGTACCAAAGACGAGCGTATGCCGCAATGGATGCACCAGACGCGGAAACGCTGAGCTGCGAGCTTGTCTGCACCGACATAGTTACAAACGTGGCAACCACAACAATCAGAGCAGGCGCGCCAATCTTAAGCGTCTCTTTAAGTGCGGGGTCTTTGAGGTTAATTCTCCACGAGAGCTTAATCCCCTTGCGCTTAAGTGACGGTACCTGAATCAGAACCTGAATCAAAACGCCCAGAGGATTTCCCAGCGCAAGAATAAGAAGACCCAGCTCAGGATTAGTGTTGACCAAGAAAGCATACGCAAAGAACGATGCCGTAGTCACAAAGTTATTAAAAATAGGAGCCGCAGCTGGCCAGAGGTAGTCTCGCTCTGCATTCAAAACACCAGAGAAAATGGTGGAGAAGCAATACAGCATAACCTCGATGACAAAGAACCTAAAGAAGTACACTGCCAGCGTTGGATCAAAATCAGCACCTGCCGAGAAGGACTGTGTATACACCACTTCTGCGGCAAAGAAGAAACCTAAAACGGCAACAAGACCTGTTGCGACAACAACAATGGAAAGCAGGTTGGAGGTATAGGCATTTGCCTCATCCTGTCCAACCTTCTTCTTAATAGAGAGATATACCGGCAAGAAAGCTGTAGTGAGCATTCCTGCACCAACAAGCTCATAGAGCTGGTCAGGAAGGGTGTTTGCAATGGAATAGCAGCTTGCAAGAACGGTAGCACCCATAGCAAATGCCTGAGCCCAGGTTCTTAAGAAGCCCGTGATACGACTAATCAGAACAAGCACGCTCATCATAGAGGTAGAACG
>CAUUFE010000032.1:0-10943 GCA_963544415.1 uncultured Atopobium sp. | reverse complement strand
CTTCTTTTAAACACCTGAAATGCTTGCTTACACCACTTTTCGGGACACGACCAGCGCGTCCGAGTTCGCCCTTTCAAGGAGCCTGATTTTCTCGCCATGTCTGAGTGATTTGCCGGAAAAGTGCACCAAGTCTGAGTGATTTGCCGGTTTTTCTCGCCAAGTCTGAGCTGTTTTACTCAGACTTCATGCACTTTTCAGGCTCGCAATTCCAAGCCTCACTGATAGAGCTCACGCATCACCACAGAAACCATGTGTTATCTGCGCCAAGTCAAGCTAGAGCCGCAAAACCGTATATACTCGAATGAAGCGTTATCTGGCGAGAAGCCCCGTGTGCTCGGAGCCCTCGTGGATCCGCCGCTCGTCGCGGACCCAGCGCTCACCACAGACCAGCCGCGCGATGCCCGTCCTCACGACCAGGAAGGAAGCCTGTTGGAGACATTTGAATTTGTGCTCATCGTTTTGACCTGCGTCGCGGCTTCCTCGGTTATTGACAAATTTGTCAACGTCTCCATCCCGGTTATCCAGGTAATTATCGGCCTGTTAGTTGCGTTCATTTTGCCCAGCGTCCAAGAGACTCACCTAGAGTCCGAACTCTTTATGCTGCTCTTCATTGCACCGCTCCTCTTCAACGAGACGAGAGAAACCAACATTCGTACACTTCTCCTTAACCTGAACAGCATTTTGTCGCTGGCAATTGCGCTGGTGGTTGTCAGCGTTCTTTCGGTCGGCTACGCTCTCCATCTGATGGTCCCCTCAATTCCTCTAGCTGCGGCGTTTGCGCTGGCTTCGGCGCTGGGACCAACGGACGCAGCCACGGTTACCGCACTCAAGTCCAACATTCACCTGACCCATCGCCAGCAGACGCTTCTCTCCGGAGAGTCTCTGATTAACGATGCTTCTGGCGTTGTCGCGTTTCAGTTCTCCGTTGCAGCAGCTGTTACAGGAACGTTTTCCCTGATAGATGCGGCGGGATCTTTCACGGTGCTTTTTGTAGGCGGCGTGGCAATGGGAGTTGTCACGGGCTTTGCCTTCTCTGCCATCAACGCAATGCTTGGTAGGCTGGGTTACGAGGACACCGTCGCAAACGTCCTCTACGAAGTACTAACACCGTTTCTTGTCTATCTTCTTGCCGAAACCTTCCACGTTTCCGGCGTACTTGCTGTTGTAGCGGCAGGATTAGTGATTGCGCTTCCGCAAAGGCAGAGCAATAAAGCGCTGTTTGCCAGGAAGAAATTAGTCTCGGATTCTACCTGGAAAGTCATTAGCTTCCTCATCAACGGTACCATCTTTGTCTTCCTGGGAATGCAGCTCCCTCATGCTGTGCTTCCTGGCACTAACGGAGGCCTCAATATCCTGCAGATTCTGGGAATTGTTGTCGCAATTACCCTGTTCATGCACGCAGTCCGCTTTGCGTGGCTCTACGCGCTGGAGACTCACAAGCTCCACAAGGGTGGCCACCTCTGCACCGGCAAAGATGACGAAAGCGACTCCAAAGACATAGACGGCGAGAAAACCGACGAGCAGCTCTCCGCGTGCACTCCAAAACCTATCTCCATCACGTCTGCCGAGCTCATCAAGAACGTGCTGGTTACCACTATTGCGGGCGCAAAAGGCGCGGTAACGTTGTCGATCATCCTCACCTTGCCGCTGGTAACTCAGTCTGGAGCAGCGTTTCCGCAGAGGGACCTGCTGATTACCATCGCCGCTGGCGTTATTCTCGCCACGTTGCTTTTGGCGGACAACCTGTTACCCATGCTATCAAAGTCCCCTGAAGCAGACTCTGACCTGCCCGAACGACTCCATCAGGGAGAGATTGCTGTTCTTGAGGCAACTCTTGCCGAGCTCAGGAGCATGCTGCAGTCAGAAAACGCCATGTCGAAGTATCTACCTGCGCTTCGTTTGACTATTACGCGCTATACCAACCGTCTGTTTGCCTCTCGCATTACCGCGCCTGGCTCGGGCAAACTGATCAAAAAGTTGGTCCTTCACGAGACAGAAGTGCAGCAGAAGCGCCTTGAAGAGCTCCGCGAGCGTCACATTAAAACGCACAACCCTATTCCCTGGGATCAAATTGTTGATGACATTACTTCAATCCGCAGGTCAGTGGGATATTACGGACCTCTTGCAAACATTGCTACAAAGACAAACCACCGCTCGCGTATTGCCGTTGCTCTTCACGAGCTTAAGCTGGCAGCACAACGCATCATCGATGGCGGAATCAGGCATCTTGAGGACGCAGATCAGTCCTACTACCAGGCCTGTTTATACGCACTTGAGATGGAATACGCTGAGCTTGATGACCTGGAACGCATTGCTAACGGCGACGATGAGGAGCTGGCAGTCATCGCGTCTAATCTGATGATTGATCACGAGTCGGCAATTGAGTCCATTTGGAGTCGTATCAACATCAATGATGAGCATGGCTCAAGCACCACCCAAGTCTCCTACCTGCTGCCTTACAACCTGAGCTCGCACAAGATGTCGCCTCACTTTAGACAGCAGATTGCCGATGCTCGCGAATACGCCGATGACGTGGCAGAAAACGCGCTCCGTATTGAGTTGGACCAGATCACACGTCTGCAGTTCGAGGGCGTAATCGACCGCGAGGTTGCCTCTCACCTGCGTGAAAACGTCTACTACCTGCAGATGGCTCTTGGTGAGTAGCATGAGCACCACACCAGACACACACCCCGCCAACCCCGTGGCGAGAAAAACGACTATCTCCGGACTTTCCATCCACACGCAGATGTCCTCTGTAGCAGGAGCACCTATTGTCTACCTCTTGGGTGACGTGGCCGACAACTCCCCCGTTCAGGTACCTGAGGGCGTTAGCCTAGTGAACATTGGCGTTGACCTGTGGGAAGAGAACTTCTCGCCCTGGTGCGCTCCGCGCGTTTTTGCCAAGGGTCCCAACTTTGGCGACGGGGCCCAGAAAACGCTCGATACCCTTATCAACCAGGTCATCCCCTGGGCGGAGTCGGATCTTACTGAGCCACCGGCATATAGGGTGCTTGTGGGATATTCGCTCGCGGGTCTGTTCAGCCTCTGGGCCGGCGTTTCGCAGCAGGTCGCACGCGACTGCCAGCCCGACGACGCCCTGTCGCAGCCAGGCCCGTCATCGCAACCCGGCGCGCCGTCGCAGCCCGGCGCGCCGCAGCAGGTCGCACGCGGCTGCCAGCCCAACGACACCCCCACCCCAACCTTCCAGCGCATCGGAGCTGTCTCGGGATCGTTCTGGTTTCCTGGACTTCTGGACTACGTTGACCAGCAGCTCAGCGGAGGAGCCGTCGGCCTCACACACGCCTATCTTTCATTAGGTGACCGAGAAGCACGAACTCCCAATCCGCAAATAATGCACGTGCAAGAAAACGCAGAACTTCTCGCCAAAAAACTAGAGGACGCGGGAATTACCTCGGTGTTTGAGCTTAACCGTGGAAATCACTTCCAAAACGTTGAAGGAAGACTGCAAAAAGCCCTAGACTGGCTGCTCAAATAGGGTAAGATTCTTCAGAACGCGCGTGTCCAGAGAGGTTTTATGGCCAGCCCAAAGCAATTTGATAGCAAAACTGAATCACCCAATGCAACCTCTGGCAACCAATCTGACTACTTATTTGCGCTTATTCTTTCCCTAATCTTTGGCATTTTTGGCATTCCGCAGTTTTATCTCAAATGCTGGAAATCGGGACTTGCCCGGCTTGTCATAAACACAGCACTGATTGTTGGCGCATTTGCTCTGGCTCACATACTTGCTCTACCATCAATACTTTCTTATCTTCTACCAGCAATTTTCTCGTATCCGATTATCGAGAGCGCTCTGAATCTCATGCATGAAGATGCCAGCGCTGCCAAAAAGCTCATACAAGGCAAGTTCAAACCGCATAAACGCTACGCTGGAAAACAAAAAGCTGGAATCGCGCTTGCCGCACTAGGTGTGATGCTCTACTTTAGCGCTGCGCTGACGCAACCGCTTCCAACTACCCTCATACCTGCGGGGTCCTTGCATACAGACTCCGGCGCACCATCCACAACCGCTCAGTCCAGCGCAAACGTAACTATCAAATTCATTGACGTTGGACAGGGAGAAGCTATCCTCATTGCTCTTCCCGAGAAAACCGTGCTCATAGATGCTGGCCCCACAGGCTCGGCTCCAAAAATTGCGCAGGTACTCCACGAACTTGGCCGCAAAAAAATTGATTACCTGGTAGCCACCCATCCTGACGAAGATCACATCGGTGGCATGGCAGACGTCATTTCCAGCACCCACATTGGGACCATTTACGCGCCAAACAAGACAAACAACACGACTACGTACAGAAAGTTTCTGACCGCCATCCAGAATAATAACCTGCAAATTACCCTTGCTGAAGCAGGTACCGTCATTGACCAAACCAACGAATACAAGTTAGAAATTTTATGGCCTACCAAGGACGCAAATTTTCCCGACACCAACGATTACTCGGTTATCATCAAGCTGACCGTTGGCAACAAGACGTTCCTCTTCACGGGTGATGCCCCTACAAGCGCTATCCTACAGGCCAATCCAGGCCACATTGACGTGCTTAAGCTTTCCCATCACGGCTCCCGAACGGGCACAAACGAGCAGCTGGTCCGCACGCTCTCGCCCTCTTACGCCATCATTTCATACGCCCTGGACAACTCCTACGGCCACCCCATGCAATCGGTCATGAACGCCCTCCACAAGCATTCTGTTGAGGTTTGGGGAACAGGCGCCAACGGAACTATTACCATTACCTGCGATGGTACAACCATTGATATATCTGGCGAGAAAAACGGTACAGTTGTAGCTCCAACCTCACAAGAAAACTCTGGCACGTCATCGACATCGAGGTCCAAATAATGAAAGCAATCATTGATCGATTTGAAGACAACAATCTTGCTGTTCTTGAACTTGATGATCAGCCAGGCAATATGCTTACCGTTTCTGTAAATGAACTCCCAAGCAATGCTTGCCAGGGTGACGTTCTTTACCGCCAAGATGGAATGTGGGTAATAGACGAAGAAGCGACAGCCCAGCGTCAAAGCGATATTGACGAGTTGTTCAGCTCCTTGCTTGTGCGTGATGATAGCGAAGAGGATTCCTTCCTGGATGACACATGCTCGGAGGACGAGTAACTAGTTCTACGCTTCAGTCTCTTGCAGCAAACAGGCCCCACGCTCTCCCTCAATAAAGCGTGCACATGATACTCCTTACAACATAAGAACACCCTGCGAGTTTATAACCCGCAGGGTGTCTTTTGTAGCTGTGGTTTTGCGCTCTAGCGCCACCATACTATCCCTGCATTTTGTGTGTGATACGTCTAGCTCTTCTTGTACTTCATTGCAAAGATAATTGCAGCTACCAGAGAAATAGCGGCTCCGCCAAGGTTAAACCAAACTGTCTTATCAACTTCTGTAAGGGAGATGAAGTTGGTAGTTGTGGTGGTTACCTCAGCTTCAGTGTTCTTCTCCGCCTCCTGTCCATTTGGTCCACCGTTTCCACCATTTTGCTGTGGAGGTGTTCCTCCTGGTCCTCCCTGCGGACCATTGTTGGTGGTAGTACCACTCTGGCCTGCAGCTTCACCTTGATTGGTATTCTCGCCTTGACCTGGGTCTCCACCCTGACCAGGTCCGCCGCTTTGGCCCTGTCCTGGACCTCCGCCCGTTCCGCCAACTGTTCCTACGGCCTGTGCGGTGCTCTCAATGGTGAGCTCAGCGGTAGTATTGCCATACTCTACGGTATACGTATTACCAACGGTCAACTCTGGGGAGCTGAATGCAATGGAGGAATACGTAGTGGTAGGGGTGTAAGCCAAGATTTCTGTACCATCTTGGTCAAGAACACGGAAGGTGGTTCCTGCTTCCACGGTTTCGTCCAGATTGTAAAGGACAGCCACCTGTGTGGAATTGGCGCTAAATTCCTCTGCCATTCCCGATCCACCAAAACCAAGCACCGTACCACCTGTAACAATAGCTTCTCCGTTGTTCTCGCTACCGTAGTCGATAGCGTTATTGGTGCCTCCACCTGGGAGGCTGACAAGAATGGTTCCGCCGTCAATATAGATGCTGCCATTGGAATCCAGTCCGTCTGCATCGTTACCGGTTGTGTTGATAATGGTTACCGTTCCACCGGAAATGCGAATATAGGTCTCCTCCTCTTCAGTTGTAGCGGTTGTATCAGTTGTGTTAGTTGTCTGTTCGGTCGTGTTGGTATTCTCGCCATTCTGACCTTGTTCACCACCATTACCAACTGGACCACCAGGTGCACCGCCCATTCCACCATTTGTATTGGTACCGCCATTGGCATTGATGCCGTCGTCAGTTGGGTAAATGGTGATGTCTCCACCTACGATGTCAATGGTCTTTGCTTCAAGACCCTCATAGCAGGTGTTGACCAAAATGGTGCCGCTCTCGGTATAGATAAACGTATCGCTGTGAATACCATCATCACCAGCGTCAATAGTAAGATTAGCTGCCTTGAAGCTAAAACCATCATTGACGTGGATACCATCTTGAGGAGCTGTAATGGTGATGTTGCCGCCTGTAATGACAAGGGAGTCGTTAGCATCAATACCGTGCTTGTAACCAGCGGTAATAGTAAGGTTACCCGTACCATTGATGGTTAGATCATCGTGTGCGTAAATTGCACCACCGGTATTGTCAGCAAGTGCCTCCTCGGAATACGTATCGCCGCTGGTAAAGGTATTTTCTGTACCTTCTGCAAGGGTCAGAAAGACCTTCTCGGCTTGATCAATACGAAGGCAGGCGTCGTCGGTGCAGGTAACGGTAACTCCATTAAGACGAATCCAAACCTTGGAAGAATTGTCCGCCTTTACAATGATGC
This sequence comes from uncultured Atopobium sp., assembly GCA_963544415.1. GTDB lineage: Bacteria > Actinomycetota > Coriobacteriia > Coriobacteriales > Atopobiaceae > Lancefieldella. The sequence continues at coordinate 4,102 of CAUUFE010000032.1, read as the reverse complement.
TGCCGTTATCCAGGGTGCCCGTTATCTCATACCAGCCACCGTTTGCAATCACTAGATTGCCATCCTGGAAATAAGCACCGTTTCCACTTACAGTTCCATCCGTGCCGTTGAGCGTAATGTGAGTGGTATAAGCGTTGTCGGCCCAATCTCCGTTTTGATCATTATCCGTAAAGTAAGCGTTTGCGGTGTAATTCTCCGCATCCTGATCTGCTACGGACGTAATTCCCAGCTTTTCGCCATTCATGAAGGCGACGGTCAGAAGAAGCGTGAACACAAGAACGACTATACAAATCTTGTTGATATTTTTATCTGTGGACACGTCTTCTCCTCCTTAACCCATATAGTCTCCGTTATAGCTCACAAGAACTGCATTCTGTACACCAGGCATACCAGCCAGCGTATTGATGAAATCGGTGTTGTCATCGTTAAGGCGAACTTCAAGGTTAACCTCTACGTTGCCCTTACGAGCAGTTTTGCTCTTAACAATGCACTTCTTGGTGTTCTGTGCCAGGTACTCTGTAGCTGCCTTCTCGGCATCGTTACCGTCAAGTGCAAGAACAACAATGTATGGATTGGTATTGTCTTTCTGGTTAGCAAATACCAGCAAAATGATGCCGATAATAACCGAGCCAAAGACCGCCAAAGGAATAAGACCTGCAGCTAAAACAATACCTACTGCAATGGACCAGAATAGAAATGCAATGTCCATTGGTTCTTTAATTGCTGTACGGAACCTGACGATGGACAGCGCACCAACCATGCCGAGGGACAACACAATGTTGCTGGTAACGGCAAGGATAACAAGGGTGGTAATCATGGTCAGCGCAACTAACGTGACACCAAAAGAGGACGAATACATAACCCCTGCGTAGGTCTTCTTATACACAAAAAAGATAAATAGACCAACACCAAACGCAAGTACCAGCGCAAGTACCATATCTAAAATGCTGACACTGGTAACGTTCTGAAGAAAACTGGACTTAAAAATATCTGCGAAAGTCATCTCAAGCTCCTTTCAATTAACCGTAGACGCGACATTGCGCGTACTTAGAAAACGATCCGACGCGGCGATTTGGAAGACTAACCGCATCTCTAATAATGGTGGGGAGAAACTCGTCCCACTTTACTTCAACCAAAATGGGTGCATCTCCCGCGGGAATAGTTACTACCTTAGGGTCGAGAAAATCGGTGCGCTCCTGACCAGTACGTATATCGTAATCAAGCGTGACGCGGACATTTCCTGGTCTGAAAATAAAAGGTTCCCTGGTGTAATCAACAATGGTCTTGGGTTCTAGCCTCTGATAGCGCATCTTGCAATACAGCTCTTGTACCAGTGCCCTATCTGAAGCCATCATCCAATCTAGATCTCCATCTACAATCTTTTGTGCCTCTTCTGCCGTTAGATTGGCTGAATACTTGGTGCCAAGGCCGTTTCTCTTACTCTTCTTCTCTAACTTAATCAGTGAGGTGTCCCAGTTATACAAACGAATACGAAACTTCTCTCTGATGTTCACTCCGTCGATTTTCTCGCGAAGTGCTTTATCATCTGGATTGTCAAAGTACAAACTGCGAATGTGGTACTTTCCGTCAATAGAGTGTGGATCACGCTCCATGACAGCTTCTAATCGATGCCGCAGCGTTAAGAGGTCTGCGTAGTTGAGCACGTGTTTCCACTCATGCCTAAAATCAGTTGCCATACAAATACCTCCCTTACGTTTGTGGAACACATCGTAAGGGAGGTAGATTGAAGAAACATTGAATCGAGAAATTCATTTAAAACCAGCTGGCTCTTTGTCTGATCTTCTCGACGCTTCTTTCATCTTGTATGCTCCCTTAGTTAGTTCCCGTGAGTGCTGTGCCATTTACATACAATGTATGACCATTAGCAATAACGTTTGCTGCAGTACCAGTGAACTCGGTAACGTAGCTGTCTGCCGTCAGAGTCCAGGTGCTGTTGTTGTCCAGCGTTACCGTAACAGTACCTACCTCGGTAGAAACGGTCTGATTGGTAGCATTGACAATGTTGCCGTCAACGTAACCCTCAAGCGTGGATCCCTCGGTTAGGTTTAGAGCAAGTGTGGAGTTGTTGCCAACAAGTACCGCTCCTACCAGGTCCTGAGCCTTAACGTTAAAGGTTGCCTGATTGTTACCGCCATTCCAACCGTCATCGCAGACAGATATAAGAACGTTAGCAGCGTCTTCGTTGGTCAACTTGACGCCGTTGAGTTCAATATCAGCGTTAGTGTTAGTAACGTGGAACATGTGACCGTTCTTGCTGGTAAGTGTGCCTCCTGTCATGGTAAAGGTGGAATTACCTGTAGCTGCGTCTCCGGACATGGACTGGTAGATCATGATGGTGTCCATAAAGGTTGCATTGCCGTTGCACTTGGTGTTGTTTGCCGTAAGGTCACAATCAGTGAGCTCAATGGAGTTCAGGCCCTCAATACAAACACCCTCGGAGAGGTTGGAAACAAGTGTGGCGTTAGCAACATGGATCTCTGCCGTGGAATAGATAGCTGGCGATCCCAGACCGTTGGAAGTGTAAGTACCGCCGTCTACGTAGACTGTTCCACCACCCCTATCAGTACGAATAGCTGCAGAAGACTGACCGTTAGTGGTAACCGTAAGGTTGTAGGCATTAGTGATGCCTCCACCAGTTGTCATAGTGCCACCTGCGCCGTCACCGGTTGTAGTGATGGTGGTGTCCTTGATGACAACCTTGGTACCATCTCCATCGCCGCCGTTGTGACCGCCGTTGCCTCCATAGCTAAAGATGCCGTTGGCGCCTTTTGCGTCTGAAGTGACGGTGAGGTTAGTTAGCGTAGTGGTTGAACCTCCCTCAACAAGAACCGCAGCATTCTGGCCATAGAAGTTGCAGTTATCTCCACCGTCGGAATCTCCTGTCTTAGCAACTGTGGAGTTAGTAATGGTCACTTCGTCGGTAGTGTTTACCAAGATGGTATTCTCATCAGCAGTAGTGCTGTTGAATGCATAGCCATCCAAGGTCTGAGCAGCGGTAATCTGAAGTGCTCCTGAAGCCTTCTTTGTAGCTTCGGTAGTGTTTTGAGCAGTAGTGTTTACAGTTTTGCAGCCAGCGAGGCCGAATGCCATCAAAGCTGGAAGACCAACAACTACATCTCTTCTTGTGTACTTCATAATGGGCGCCTCCCTTGCACTCATTGGATGTATGCAAAGAAGTGTTTTTTACTCCCTTGCATCTGATGAGGACATACTAGGGGGCAAAGATTGAACAAAGATTGAATTTTCAAAGTTTTTTAGAAATTTTTAGCCGAATTGCAAATCCACAGGTAAACCGCAAAATATGCTAAAATCGCATATTTTGCTTTATAGGCTTTTACCTGCGTAAATAAAAAAGACGACTTCGCGAGTGAAATGCCTCCCATTTCTTGGACACGAGAAATGGGAGGCAGTTCAAAACACACCTAAGTCAGATAATCTGTTAAAAAGACGTATACATTACGCTGAAAATACCTCAATCATGCAGATTATCGTCATTAGGTGTGTAAAATGCCCACAATTGAGCAGAATATCCGACTTAGATGTGTTTCATAGAGACGGAATTTATCGATAGTTACATTTCTTATACAAGACTATTCATTATCTAGCATATTAGATGAAGTTTATGCATAAAAATGTATATCAAGCGGCACGACCGCCTAGTTACCTGGTTACCTTGATTAGGAACATGTCGGTTCTTCAGCGAGACATATTAAAGCTGCGCTATTTTGTGCGCCAGGCCTAAAAGCCGACGCTAACACGCTGCAGAATCATAATCACCCGCATATGAACTGCCTCCCATTTCTTATGTCCAAGAAATGGGAGGCAGTTCAGAGAAAGACGTCTTCATAAATCATTTTCTTGAACTAAAGATTGAATGCTACGTTTCAACCGACGCGTTATTTGCTCTTGATGGGAAGCCGGACAGTAAAAGTAACCTTCCCTTCTGAACAGCTTGCATCAATAGTTCCGCCATGCTTCTGAACCACAGCTTGTGCAATAGACAGACCCAATCCGTAGTGATTATCCTCACTGTTTCGCACGTCATCAACGCGATAAAAGCGCTCAAACAGATGCTCAAGCT
>CAUUFE010000031.1:0-10978 GCA_963544415.1 uncultured Atopobium sp. | reverse complement strand
TACACGGGTTTCTCGCCAGCTTTTGTGCCCTTTTCACTGCAACAAAGAACGACCTCGCAGCACATGCTACGAGGTCGTTTTCATTTACCTATCAGTGAAGTGTCGGTCCGGCAAACTCCAGCTCAGCAAGCTACTCGGTGACAATAGCGATTCCGCTGGAGCAGCCCAGGCGATCAGCGCCCGCTGCGACCATTGCCTCAGCGTCAGCCTTATTGTGGATGCCGCCAGCAGCCTTAACCTTGCAAGTGTTGCCGACAGTCTGCTTCATCAGAGCGACGTCATGAACAGTTGCGCCGCCAGTGCTGAAGCCGGTGCTTGTCTTGACGAACGCAGCCCCAGCAGCCATGCAATCCTTGCAAGCACGAACGATCTGCTCGTCATCAAGCAGGCAGCACTCCAGGATTACCTTAACGGGCACGGAACCAGCGGCCTCAACGACAGCCTTGATATCAGCGATAACGTAGTCGTCGTCGCCAGCGACCAGGTGGCCACCGTTGATGACCATGTCAATCTCGGTAGTGCCGTCGGCAACGCTCTGCTTGGCCTCGGCGACCTTAGCTGCAGTTGAAGCGGCGCCCAGAGGGAAACCGATGCAGGAAGTAATGCCAACCCCAGAGCCCTCGAGCTCGGCGTGAGCCAGGGAAACCCAGCAAGAATTGATGGCGACAGTTGCAAACTTGTACTGCTTTGCCTCGGCGCAAAGTTTCTTGATGTCTTCAGCGGTTGCGTTTTGCTTCAAATTTGTATGGTCGATAAGGCCGTTGACTTCCACGATTTTCTCCTTCTGGCTGTGCGATTATGAGCGGTTTGTGCTTCTCTATTGTACGGCAAGCGGCGCAGAAAAGACGTGGCAGCTGGTTTTGCTATCTGGTTTTGAATAGCCGTGTCCAGAGCTCCCGCTGTCGCTCTTCAAGATCTGACATAGTCGTGTCACGTGCAGTTATTCCGGTTGACTCTCGAATCTGGCGGACCAAGCCTTGAACGCTTTCAAAGCTTTTAAGCATCTCGCCAGATACCGAAAAATGCGGACACTGAACGCCCGTTACCAACTCGTTTTCCCTATCCAGGTCTCGCATGATTTTTTGGTCGCCAGAGTGTGTAGTTGCAGGATCATAATCTAGCAACACCGTAGCCCGCTTCTGCCTCTTGTCCTTGAGCTGAATGGTTAGGTCAGGAATTCGAGTGATTTTCTCGCCATATCGATTTTCCAGCTCAATTGGCCTATTGAGCTCAACGGTTCCTAGATTAAAGCCACCAAGGTTATACGGGAGACACAATAGCAGCGCAAGCGAAGCTTCTCGGGGCGATCGAGCTTTCTCTACGATGTGTTGAAGCGCTCGTTTAGCTGGGACGATGCCGCGCTTTCTTCCTTGCATGGATAGAAACTTTGCAATCGCAGCGCGATTTGTCAGAGGGCCATTTTGGCGTTGCGAAACCCCACCGTGGCCATCATGGTTCAAAAAATAATCGGAACACAGTGCACTACCTGCAAGGATTGTTCCAATGAAATCGAGTTTTGACGCAATCTGCAAATAAGTGAATTCTGGAGATGTCACAAATCCTTTTAAGTCAGTATCTATGGGCAGGAGTGACGAAGGTAACATCATTGATTGGCATACATGAAGTGTGACGTGCTCTTTTGCAAATGCGGAATTTACATCACGAATCAGCAAATCAATCTTACTGTTAGGCTCCTTTTGAAGACGCACGCCTTGTATCTCTGGCAGATGCCCATAGTAGGCAGCAAGATCTCGTTCAGTAGCTACTCCTGGAGCTGATTCAGGAACAAGCGGCACTTTGACCATAGCATTTGCTGATGACGATGAATCAAATGGCCTAGAGGAACTCATCAATAAATTAAACGCTGAAAAGTACGAAAGACAGTAATCCATAGCACTCCTTCGCGAAAAAGTATGAATTCCATACCCGGAAATGGCGCAAGTAATCTGACCGATTTGAAATCACACAGGAAATCTGTGCAAGATTCGTCGTACTATCGCCCTCGCGGAGACTCAGCATGCAAATACACTGACCTGGTTTCAAAATTATGCATATTTCTACTATTAAATTCATTTTTATGAATACATAATTTTTGGTCTTAAAATTATGTGCCGAAAAAGGTAAAAAACACGTTTAGTTGGGGATGAAAACTTAAAATTGGCCGATTTATCCCCAACTAAGACGATTTTTTACCGCGCCAAAAACTTTTATCTGGGGAAACACTATATGCAGAAAAATGAAAACCCCAACTAAACGCATTTTTTACCACTTGGAGTTAATTTGAGGTGTTTTTAGGATCCGAGAAACTTTTTACGTGCCCGCGCACGCCTGCACACGTTACCAGCACGCCGCAGCGCCTACGCCCGCGCCGGGCGCACAAAAAAGCCTGGTAGCGGAACGCTACCAGGCTTTTAGCGAAGCTAAGTGTCTAAGCTAGATCTTAGAACTCGACAGGAAGATCGAAGTAAACGCACTTAAGCAGCTGCTCCATCTCCTCCTGGGTAGGCTTGCGTGGGTTGGAGAGGGTGCAAGCGTCCTCGATAGCAAGGCGAGCAACCTCTGGAGCCTTCTCGAAGAACTCCTTCTCATCGATGATGGAGGTCTCGGACTTGGTTCCACCCTCACCGTAGTTCTTGATGCCCTGTGGGATGTTAAGAGCGTCGTTGATGTCGCGAATCTTCTGAACAAGTGCCTCTACCAGCTCGTCCTCAGTGTTGCCCTCGAGGTGCAGGATCTCCTTAGCAATGAATGCATAGCGAGTCTTTGCGCGCTCGTCGCGAGCGTTGAACTGGATAACTTTGCCCAGGTACATAGCGTTTGCACAACCATGGATGATGTGACCACCGGAGTATGCAGCGCCAGTCTTGTGAGCCATGGAGTGAACGATGCCCAGAAGGCCAGAGGAGAATGCGATACCAGCGAGGCACTGTGCGTCATGCATGTGCTGACGTCCCTCTTTGTCGCCTGCGTAGGACTTTGGCAGCCACTCGACAATCTCGCGGATTGCGTGCAGAGCGTCGCCGTCGGTGTACATGGAAGCAACGGTAGAAACGTATGCCTCGATAGCGTGGGTCAGTGCGTCCATACCAGTGTGAGCAACAAGCTTAACAGGCATGCCGTAAGTGAGCTCAGGGTCAACAATTGCGACGTCAGGGGTAATCTGGAAGTCAGCAATTGGGTACTTAACACCCTTCTGGTAATCGGTAATGATAGAGAATGCGGTTACCTCAGTTGCGGTACCGGAAGTAGAAGAAATTGCGCAGAAGTGAGCCTTGGTGCGGAGCTCAGGAAGACCAAAGACCTTGCACATGTCCTCAAAAGTGGTCTCTGGGTACTCGTACTTGATCCACATAGCCTTAGCTGCGTCGATTGGGGAGCCACCGCCGATAGCAATGATCCAGTCTGGCTGGAACTCGCTCATCTTAGCAGCGCCGCTCATAACGGTCTCGACGGAAGGATCGGACTCGACGCCCTCAATGTGCGCAACCTCAAAACCTGCGGACTTGAGGTCATTCTCGATGTCATCAAGGAAGCCGCCGCGGCGCATGGAGCTGCCGCCAGAAACGATAATTGCCCTCTTACCCTTGAGATTCTTAACCTCGTGACGAGCGCCCTCGCCAAAATATAGATCGCGTGGATTTGTAAAACGTCCCATAAAACCTCTCCTTAACTATGTGCCGCTTCCCTAAGCGGCTAGCGAAGCCATTCTTCGCAATTACTTCTTCTCAACATTTCTATTCTAGCTCATTTTGGACACCTGCACCAAAATTAAAGTGTCATTTTATGCAATATCGTTCAGAATATATACACTCCTTTGACAGGAACCTGACGCCCATCTGGCGAGAAACCCGTCCACTCCAAACGTTTCCGTCTGCCGTTCGCAATCTTCTTACGACGCTCGCGGAGTTGCGCCGCACACCTCAATAACCTGCGATATCATTACGTAAGAGAGAAAGGAATCCTGTGGCGTTTGACCCGGTAAAAGAAGACTACCAGCGGCTTATCCTCCGCTTTGCTCGCACGCAAGTCAGCGACGAGGACAGCATTGCTACGCTGATGAAGGACTTCAACTGGCGATTCTCCAACGACCGCAATTCCCTCCCTCAAACCGACGAAGACCGCGCGTTCAATCTAGTTGCGCAAGCGGCCGAGATTGTTGATTATCGCCTGCCGTTTGTCGAAGAATCTCAGGCGCAGGACCTTATCGACCAGGGAAAACGCCTCCTCAATCAGGCTATTCAGCTGGACCCCAATTGTTTTGACGCCCAGCGCATGCTCAACGCCTCAAATAGCAGGCTTTTTGACTCCTACTACCAGTTCCTTGTGGAGAAGCTCCCCCAGGTTGAGGCCGTGTGCTACCAGAAGGCGCAAGAGTCCTCGCAAGGGCTTCCCGCCGAGCAGGCAGAACTTGCCCAGCGCCTGGCCATCAACCCCTATAAGCGCTGGTTAGCCACGCTTTCTTCTCGCGCGCTTATCTGCGGCCGCAACAAAGACGCCATCGCATATGGCGAGAAACTCCTGGAGCTTGACGCTGCCGACGCAGCCGATGCTCGTTTTACGCTTGCGCTCGCATACGCAAAACTCGAGGACGAAGACGCCCTCGACAACCTCATGGATCAGTACCGCAAGCTTGATCCGCCTCGCGGGGCAGATGACCCGTGGATTTTGCTGGCTCGCCTGGCCATACACTTCAAGAAGCGTGAGTTGGTTGAGGCGGAGCACTACCTTGACCTGCTGATTGAGCGCTATCCGGAGGCAACACTTTGTTGTTTCGTACAGAAGGATTTGCCTGAGGGAGAATTCTCTCGTCTCAACGTACTTCCCTATTCTGAGGACGAGCTCATCATTGCCATTGCAGAGGCAACTGTATTGCTGCAAGAAGGAAATGACCTGATAGGACGCGGTGTTCTTGGTCGTTGGCTTGCAGATCAAGTTAGGGCAAGAGACCCAAAGACCGTTGAGCTGGCAGAAAAAGAACTTCAAATGCAGGCAAATGCCTTGTTCGCTTCAGCCGATTCGTTCCCTGGTGAATCCGGCGGCAGCGTGCCCGACGGCCCAGCTGGCCCCGGCTTCCCTGGCGGCCCGGTCGGCCCCGGCTTCCCCGGAGGTCCCGCTGGCCCGCGACCAAGCGGACCGCATATTGATGGGCCAAATAATCCATACTCGGGTGGTGATGCAGAGTGATTAAGCATTTTGCTAACGATATGGTCAGTGAGCAGGTAGACCGCCTGGTATCCAAGCATGCGCAAGAAAAGAACATCGTATCTGAGGCTGCTCTCTATGAGTTGAAGCTTGCGGTAGAAGCTTCGCCTGAAGACTTTATTTCTGACGAAGAAGAAAAGGCTTTTGCTCAATACGTCAATGTCATTGGCAAGTATCAGGCTGGAATTACAAAAGAAATTGATTCCGATGCTGACTTCTTTGCAAGTCGGATGGATCTGCTTAACTTCTTGCATAATCAAATGACAAATATTATTGAAAACCCAACTCTTGCCAACACAAGCATCAACCTTGAAGCCCAGCGAATCCTTGCGCAGATCTCCAACAATCATCCTACAGCAATCCTCAACGACCTACTTGACCTGCAAAAAGAATTTGACCCTATCTTTAGGCCAAAACTAGAGCAAGCAAAGCAAAATCACGGCGACGCTTGGACCTGCGCTGAAGCTCGACCACTTTTGCGCCTCTACGCACAGGTTGCCCAGGTTGCAACCGATTGCGCCTGCTTCAAGCTCTCCAAAAAAGCCTGTGAAGATCTCCTGTTCTTCTCGCCAACAGATTTACTGGGTGCACGTTTTACCTTGGCATATGTACTTGCTCGTCTGGAAGATGAGGAAGGGCTTCACAAGCTTGACGAGAGCTGTGGATATCAGTCAAATGCCTGGATGCGTCTGGCGTTTACGCTGCTGTTCTTCAAGTTGAATCGCATGCCCGCGGCAAAGCGCGCGTTGAAAGGCTTTGTTAACCTCGGCGAAGGAGCGGCATATGCGCTGCTCAGGCCATCTTTTGTTGATCTCTACATTCCGTGCAGAATCAACTTTACGCCTGACACGTTTGCCGAAAACGTTATTGCAGTTCACGAAGCTGAGGCGATTGTCGCTGACGTACCGGAATTTATTTCATGGGCAGAGTCGGTGCCCGGCGTAACTCAGAGCGCTCGCGACTACGCGTTTAAGGCCGGGCTGGACTGGTGGGAAAACGAAGAATAGATGAAAGCCCAAAATCGTACCGTTTAGCCCTAGAAATCTGCAGCATCTTTGCTATACTTTTTCTTCGCGTCCCCATCGTCTAACGGTTAGGACATCGCCCTTTCAAGGCGGCAATACGGGTTCGATTCCCGTTGGGGGCACCATAGAACGCAAATCCCAAGGCAGCACGTGCTCCCTTGGGTTTTTTGTTTTTAAGCCTTTTAGATCCTATCTTCTTGGATCTTTATTTAACAGTTGGCGAGAAAAACCTCTTGTAGACCCTCAACCGATAGCCCAGCACGCGCAAGAATATTGTGGTGAACGTCAGCCTCCAGGTACCTATCAGGCATGCCCAAGCGCAGTACCTGTGGACATGCACCTGAAGCGCTGAGGTGCTCGACAACTGCACCGCCAAACCCACCCAAAACACTGTGCTCCTCAACAGTAATTATTACGTCAGAGTTCTGACAGATTTCCATCAGAGATGCGTCAAGTGGCTTGATACTCGATACGCCGTAGACCTCGATATTTGTTCGGACGGGAGCGGCAATCTGCTCTGCAACTTGCTGAGCTACCTCGACGACTCTACTGGTTATCGCACCCGTTGCAAGAACGGTCATATGCCTCAGCTGAGTGGTAGTTGCTGCTCCGGTGGTTGCTGCTTCGATGGCCGCCACGCCGTCTACGCTTGCCGTGTCCGCCGCGCAAGCCGACTCAAAGAGTTTCTCGATACCAGAGGCATCAAAAACGCAACCATCTGGATGCAGATTGACGCCATCGCACGTGGTCATACGCACATAAGCTGGTCGTGGATATTTTGCAAGCTCCATAAGTATTGCAGCAAGCTGAGCGTTATCGCACGGATTAAACACGGAAAGCCCCGGAATGGTCCTGGTGACCGCAATGTCCTCTACCGCCATGTGAGATGGGCCTGTAGCTGCAGATTCGCAGCCGGCAGCAACACCTACAAGTACCACGGGCGACTTCATCATGCCAAGGTTGACGCGAATCTGATCCAGCGTTCGAGAGGTCACAAACGTGGCGTAACACGGCGCAAAGACATGAAATCCTTCGTTTGCACAGGCAGATGCCACTTCAATGAGGTTTTGCTCCGCAATTCCACACTGAATGTAGCCGTCTGGCCGAAGCTCTCGGAAGCGGTCCAAGTTCAAACGACGACCATAATCGGCAACGGCAACAGTTAGCAGCTCATCGTCCTCGGCAAGCTTGCCCATAACCCAGCCGAACACTTCTTTTGTGTTCATACCCGCAAGCATCTGCGCTTCTTCCGCAGAAATTTGCGCTGGCTGCAACGATCTATCTAGCATGAGCATGCCTCCTCTGCAACTTTCAGATCAAGTAATGCCTGTTTATAGAGGTCGTCCGTCACGCACGCATCGTGGAACGAGACGTTATTCTCGGCAAACGAGAGCCCTTTGCCCTTGATGGTATGCGCGATAATCGCACGAGGTCTGGAAGATTGCTGTTTTAATGCGTCATACAACGCGAGCACATCATGGCCATCTACCTCGACGGACTCAAAGCCAAACGCATCAAACTTTCTTGCAATTGACCCCGTGTCCAAAATGGACGCGCAAGGGCCATCCAGCTGCATGCGGTTCTGGTCAACAATGACCGTCACGTTGGAAAGCTGGTTGTGGCCGATAAATGCGGCGCTCTCCCAAATGGAGCCCTCGTCGCACTCGCCGTCGCCCACAATACAAAAAATGCGAGAAGGAAGATCTCTTCTGCGAAGACTCAGCCCCAGGCCAGCGGCGTAGCCCAAGCCCATGCCAAGGCTGCCACCAGAGATTTCAAAGCCGCGCTGAGGGTCTCGCAGTGGATGCTTAAAGAGGACGGCATCGGGTCCAAAGACTCCGCGGTCAATATCCTCTTGAGAGATCATTCCTGCACGTAGGAGAGCCGGAAACAGCGCCAGCGATGTGTGAGCCTTAGAAAGAATCAAGCGGTCTCTGAGTTCCCAATCGCAATCCCTGTGGCCCACCTGCATAACCTTACTTAAAAACACAGAAACTATATCTGCCACAGAACACGCGCCGCCGATGTGAAATGGCGTTGAGCTGTAGCGATGTGCTAACTCGATAATGCCTCGACGCACTGCTAGCGCCTCGTGACGCAAATCAAGTTCAAGCTGTTTGCGCTGATCAAAGTCTATTTCTGCAGAAGTCAGCGATGCACCCACGTGCTCTGACTGACGAACAGAAGAGATGTCCAGAGGTCCAATTGAGCCATCTACCTGCTCAGATACGCCAACAACACTCTGATGCGGGGCAAGCCAAGTCTGGCTCCACTCAATGCAATTACCGTCGGACAGCTCAATTACCTGCTCAAGTACAAGCAAAGCCTCATTTGGAGAACACTGCAGGTAGTCGGCATGGTCTTTACCTGCAATTTGCGACTGATAGCGCATGCGAGAGCGTGCAATCTCTTTTTGAGAAGTTCTTTCAACCGCGTCAAAGAGCGACTCATTCTCAAAGTCTGCCGCCTCAAGCTGCGGGCAAACAAGCAGGTTAGACCATGATTCCTGGCACACCACAGGTCTATCCGAAACGCTCCTGACACGACGCAAAAAGAGTACATCAGAGCCAATGGGAATCTCCAGGTGCTCGGCAACGGCTTGATCTGCAGGAACTACCTGCTTAAATAGGACTTCAGTTCGATACTCAAAGCCGCCATCTCTGAGTGCGGCTGCAAATGAAAGTACGGTATTTCCTGCCGCATGACGAACGGTGTTAGAAATAACCTGCGTTGCTCGACCTTTTTGAGTAAGCAGTAAACCCTCTTTGACCAGGGATTGAATGGCTTTTCTGATGGTTCCTCTGCTCACGCCGTACTGCGCCATAAATTCTGCCTCAGACGGAATGTACGTTCCCGCCTTCCAGTCTTCTGACAGAATTTTGACGCGCATCAAATCTGACAACTGAACATGAAGAGGTGTAGCGGACGACGAATTGAGTCCTCCTCTGACCTGGGGAGAAAATGGCTCAGTAGCCGCATCTTCAGAAACTAAAACCGGAAAAACACCTGTCTCAAATGACATAGGTCCTCCGAAGTGAGTTAGAAATTAGTCATGCATACGTTAGGTACAAGACAAGTAGTATACAAGTTTCTAAAGGAGAACAGAATAGGAGTTATCTGGCTAAATTAAATTTTATGAGAGATAATGTGCTCACTTTTTTGACCAAGTTGATGCAAATGCCATCAATCCACAATCTGAAAGCACATCTATTAGCGCTTCATTCCTGTTGTTATATTCAATAATTAAGCAAATAACACTATTGATAAATTCTTGGACATCTTCTTCGGGAAGCAGTGATATCAAGATGTCTAATGACTGTACATAAGAAGTTTTATTTCTTCTTCCAACCTCAGTACAGTAAAGTCGCTCATCATGAGCACATATATTTCTAATTTTTACTAACCTGTTGAGTTTTACTTGTAAGCCATTTCTGGATAAAAACTTATGATTCGGTTTATGTCCAATCACATCAATAATTCTTGAACATACTTTATTCTGCTCTTCAGGCTTCATCAAATCGTATAAGTGTTCAATGTTTCCAAATGTCATGGCATTGACAATAACCCATAGTGGAACCTCATCATACTTTGCCTTATAGTGCTCAACAAAATCGAAATGACATTTACCGTACAGAATTTTGTTAACAACACTTTGAAATTTATTAAATGCTTCATTGAACTTTGATTTTCCGAGCAAGTAACTGTTGGGGTCCGTAAAATTACTTCTCACCATATATGGATTAAGTTCTTGATGATTTTCACAAAAGGTATAGCAACATATAGTTCTCACCATTACTTCAACTTTAGTCAAATAGTGAAATGTTATCCCGCGCAATTTTCTATCAAACAAAAACAGCTGGTAGATATAATCAAAGTGAGTGCCCTCTTTATACACATCGCCAGTTTTGCAATTATCTATGAACGGCTCTTTATAGCCATTAATAAGTGAGTAATATCCCTCGGACAACAAGATGTTATACGTCTTTTCATCCGTTATAACACCTCTTAAATTTAAAAGCTCTATTTGCTGATCAATAGAAAGAAAAGGCTTATTCATAGCTTCTCCTTATGAAAAAAGCGGCTACACGATGGCAGCCGCTCTTTGGTCTCGGTTCCGTAGAATGTCAACGAGACGTATCACTGCCAATAATCTTAACATTGCACAGACCTCTGTAAAGCGAAATATCAAAACTCAACAACACACTCTTTGTCCCATTTTTGTCCCATGAACTGACTAATGAGTTAAGTTTTACCAGGTCAAGAGCTATGTGCTCTTCACGCTCAATAAAGCCTAATACTTAATTATTTTCTGACAATACGCAGCTAAAACTCTATTTATTCTGCAACAAAAGTGGTAGGGGCGGCGGGACTCGAACCCGCAAGACCGAAGTCGAGGGATTTTAAGTCCCCTGCGTCTGCCAATTCCGCCACGCCCCCGGATATGTCTAGCTATTATGCCACTACTTTTAATTCAGCGGGCGCAAAATTGGCTGCCAAATCACAGGCGACTGCTTTCCCTGGTGAACGGCAGCGGCAGTTATCATCAGGCCAAAGAGCAGGTCACTCTCGCTTACTACGAGGTGTTTAAAGCCCGAGTTCTTCATCAATTCTGCAAGCAAAATAGTTCCCGCAAGCATAACGGGTGCACGTTTTGCCTGAAGTCCCGTTATGTCTTCTCGCTCCTTTAGCGTTTTGCCGGCGAGAAGCCCCTCTATCTGCAACACCTCGTCAAGCGAGATGTGGTTGAGGTG
>CAUUFE010000030.1:0-12800 GCA_963544415.1 uncultured Atopobium sp. | reverse complement strand
AGACCGCATGGACTTTACCTGCGCAAATGTTCTTGAATATCTGCCAAAGTTAGCTAAAGACCGCGCTCAGCTTAAAGCAGAGGGAGGTCCGTTTGACCTCATCATTTTGGATCCGCCTGCATTTACCAAGACGCGCGACAAGGTTCGCAGCGCCATGCGTGGCTATAAGGAAATCAACGCTGCGGCCATGAAACTGCTACCTCGAGGCGGCTACCTGGCAACTTGTTCTTGCTCTCACTTTATGACCAGAGATCTTCTCGCCCAGGCAATTGCCGAAGCAGCACATCATACCAACGTGCAGCTCAAACAAATTGAAGAGCGCCAACAAGCTCCTGACCACCCAATTCTTTGGGGTGTTCCCGAGAGTCATTACCTTGATTTCTTTATTTTCCAGGTGATCTAAAACTACTTATTATTTGCTTTTGCGACGCTCTTTGAAGAAGGCTTTGAGCTGTGCAGATGCCTCGTCTGCTAATACGCCGCCCGAAACGGAAAACTCGTGGTTAAGCCTTGGGTCACTGCTCACGTCAAATAACGTACCCGTTGCGCCGCCCTTGGGATCAAACGCGCCAAACACACAGCGATCAATACGAGCGTTGACCATCAATCCCGCACACATCAAGCAAGGTTCCAGCGTCACGTAAACCGTACAACCCGAAAGCCTCCAGCGTCCAAGCTTTTTTGAGGCCTCTTGCATGGCGAGAAACTCAGCGTGCGCAGAAGGGTCGTTATCAATCTCACGACGATTATGTGCAACGGCAATAACCTCTCCATCGCACACCACAACTGCTCCGATAGGCACTTCTCCTATCTGTGCCGCAAGCTCTGCCTGATCAAGAGCAAGTTTCATGTATTTCTGATCAAGAGCAGTCTGTGGGGTCAAAGGCTCTTGCGCTTCGTCACTCATAGCTGCTCCTCACTTGTCCGATTGCTGCTGTAAATCTGTCGCAGTTCTGTCTTGGTTCTGTCACGAACCTGACGCGATTCTGTTCCGAACCTGACGCTTGTTTATCTTCGCTCAATTATGAAGCAAAACCTAACTTACTAAATCCCCTACTCGCAAAAAACTGAATTATGAGGTAGGATATTACCGCTTTGGAGAGGTGGCAGAGTGGTTGAATGCGGCGGTCTTGAAAACCGTTGAGCGGTGTCCCCGTTCCGAGGGTTCGAATCCCTCCCTCTCCGCCATTTTTGGCGGCTCTCAACTTCACGTTTTGTTTTCAAGTATTTTTAGTTTTGCTACGGCGTTTTTTCCAGAACTTCCATTCCATTTCACGTCATTTCTAGCTCAACGTTCTTCTCGTCAGTGTGTGGGCGAGCATTCCATTTACCGAAAGATTCCTTAACAAGTTAAAAGCTTTAATCAAAAACGCCTTAGATTTTTAGTTTTGGGTATAATTAACCTGTCCAAATGGATGGCTGACACAGACGTGTCGGTGATTGAAAGGATTTAGAATGATTATTGCCGCAGTTGTAGTTATTGTCCTTCTGGTTTTCTGGGCCATTAGCATTCACAACAACATCATTCGCGCAAGCAACAGGTGCGATAACGCTTGGGCAGCTATCGATACGCAGCTTCAGCGTCGTAACGATCTGATCCCTAACCTGGTCAACACCGTTAAGGGCTACGCAGCTCACGAGTCTAAGACTTTTGAGGCAGTTACCTCCGCTCGTGCTGCAGTCGCAAACGCTCGCACTCCTGAAGAGAAGATGCAGGCTTCCGGTACCCTTTCCAACGCTCTGACCAACCTGTTTGCTGTTGTTGAGAACTACCCAGAGCTCAAGGCAAATCAGAACTTCCTGGAGCTCCAGGCAGAGCTTACTGACACCGAGAACCGCCTCAGCTACGCTCGCTTGAGCTACAACGACGTTGTTATGAACTACAACAACATCATCGCTGTTTTCCCAAACAACCTTCTTGCTGGTGGACGTTCCCCACGTACAAGCTTCCAGGTTACCGACGAGTCCGCTCGTCAGGCACCAAACGTACAGTTCTAAGAGCTGCTTCGTTTACACTTTGTACCAGTACGCCTGGTATCTGCATCCTCGCAGGTACCAGGCTTTTTTGTGCGCCACGTTACCTCGCGGATTGAGCTGGCTGTTCGCTGGCCGCGCACTGTCCACGCGCTGCTCATACGCCGGCCACAACCAAATCCGAGCAGCTAGATTATGTGAAGAGTCTTTACAGCCTCGCAGGAAAATCGTTAAAATAGCTATATCTGTGAATTGTCCTCGCAAGCACAATTCACGTCCTATTGGTTGAAGAGAAAGGTCAGCATGAAACCTCGACCTCACAGTCGCTGACCTCTTGCGGTGTGCCGATTTGCACCGTGAGGGGTGAAATCGCAATGCAGTCCCCGTGGCAAATACGCGGAGTTTCTCGCCCAAAGCCACGCTTTAGTCTTCGGACGCATGTAAGGAGCACACATGATTTATCTTTCCCAGTTAATGGGTAATCCGGTTCTAGATTCAGAAGGCGAGAAGATCGGTTCTGTCTCTGACCTTGGAATTGCTACCGGAGAAGTTTTTCCTCGCATTACTTCCCTTGCTTTTATGGGCCCTGGTCGCACGCCAATGATGATTTCTTGGCGTAAATACGTCGATACCTACGATGAGGACGTCATCAGGCTCAAGGTTCCTTCAACTGAGATTCGTTTCTCGTACCTTCAGCCTAATGAGGTTCTTCTTGCCAGGGATATTCTGAACAAGCAGATTGTTGATACGCGTGGCATTCGCGTTGTTCGCGTAAATGACCTCAAGCTTTCCGATACCAGCTCAACACAACTGCGCCTTCTTGGTGCAGAGGTAGGCGCACGCGGTCTGCTGCGCAGCCTTTCTCCCCAGCTAGAGCACCTAGTCACTCGCATTGCACGCGCTATGGGTCATCCCATGCAGGAGCGCATTATTGCGTGGAGTTACATGGACCTGGTTGAGCGCGACCTCTCCAACGTTAAGCTCTCCGTTTCCCACAAAACGCTGGACGAGCTGCACCCTGCTGATGTTGCTGACATCATCGAGCGCCTGGACTCCCGCCTGCGTAGCCAGGTGTTTGCCCAGCTTGATGACGAGCAGCGAGCCGGTGCAATGGCAGAGTTCAACGACGACGCCATGGCAGTTGAGCTCATCGGTGGCCTGAACGAAAAAGAAGCATCTCGCATTCTGTCCGAGATGGACCCAGACGATGCAGCAGAGCTTGTCTCCGAGCTGAGCTATGACCGTGCCGAGAAACTCCTGCGTTTGATGGGCGTTAAGGAGCAGCGCGCTATTAGGCAGCTGCTGGGATACCGCGAGTACACCGCCGGCCGTATTATGACGTCTGAAGCGCTCTCTGTTCCTGAGGACCAGACCGTTGCATACGCCTTTGATCGCCTGCGTAACCTGGATGAAGACTTTGAGACCGTCCGCTACCTCTACCTCACTGACGAGGATGGTCGTCTGTCCGGAACCGTCACCCTAAACCGCCTGATTGTCTCTGAACCAGAAACTCGTCTGGAGGAGATTGCTAATAAGAACCTGGTCACCGCTTCGCCAGAGGATGACCAGGAGGATGTTGCTCGCAACATTGCAAAGTACAACCTGCTGGCTATGCCTGTTGTTTCTGACGACAACCGCCTACTGGGTATTGTTACTGTCGACGACGCTCTTGACGTTCTGGAAGAGGAGCACGCCGAGGACCTGCAGATTGTTGGTGGCGGCAGAAGCGATTCCGATTCTGGTGACCGCGGCCGCAACATTATTTGGTTCCTCCACCGTAACCTTTGGCTTCTGTTCTGGATTGCCTCCACTGTAGGCGCCGCCTTTGCGGTAACAGCTGCAACATCTGATCCAACCATGGGTATCTTTGCAGGTCTTTGCACTATTACGATGCCAATCTCACTAAACTTGAGCGAGAATACCGTCAACTACGTGACAAACTTCTTCCTGACGGACGATCCTGGTAGCGAGAAGTCTCCTTCAATCTTGGGCTTTGCCTTCCGCTCACTTCTGCTGGGTCTTCTGGTCAGCGGACTCATTTGCATCCTTGGTGCTGCAGCTCACGCCCTGCTAGAAGCTCTGTTCCATCCTTTTGATCCAACTTCAACTGCAGCTATATCCTACGCAGCACTCTTTGACCAGACCATTATCCAGATCTTTGGTGCAGCAGCTGGCTCTACGCTCATCTCCTTCCTGCTGACCCCAATTTTCTTGGCTGTTCTTCGCCATCGTGACGAGAAAAACCAGGAAACCTCAGGTCTCACGCTTACCCTGATTTCTATGAGCCTTTCGGTGGTGACATTCTTCGTCCTCTCTTACGCTCTCTCGCTTGTGAGCGTGATGTAAATGGCGCAGGAAAACGCACACGTAAAGGACGCGGTTGCAGAGCAGGGCGTGGTTGTAGAGCAGGACGTGGTTGTAGAGCAGGACGCTGATGGCCAGGACGCCGTCGGCCAGCTTTCTGCGGGCGACGGAATCGTTGTCGAGCAGGGCAAACGTACGTCTAAAGAGAAGGCTCCGGTCAACAAAAACAGTCTCAAGTACATCTTGATGGCAATGGGTCCCGGTCTTCTCGCCGCGTTTGCTGGTAACGACGCCGGTGGCATTGCAACCTACTCCAGCGCGGGCGCTACGTTTGGCTATTCGCAGCTGTGGACCGTGCCGCTCATGTGCTTCCTGCTGATTGTTGTTCAAGAAACCGCAGCTCGAATGGGCTGTGTCACTGGTAAAGGCATTGCATCGCTGGTGCGCGAGCGCTTTGGTATCCGCCTGTCCACGCTGGCAATGAGTGCGTTGCTGCTCTCCAACATTGCTGTTACCTTCTCTGAATTCGCAGGTATTGCATCCAGTATGGAGCTCTTTGGCATCCCGACGTACGTCTCGGTGCCTATCAGCGCGCTAATGGTGTGGCTTCTGACCGTAGGTGGATCGTACCGTCGCATCGAGAAGATTCTGCTGGCAATTAGCTGCATTTTTGTCACGTACGTGGTAGCTGGCGTGCTTGCTCAGCCTGACTGGGGAGAAGCCCTGCGCGTCACCATCATTCCACAGCCCTCCGCCGAACCGTCATACATTTCTCTGTTGGTTGCAAATATTGGTACTACCATCAGTCCGTACATGATCTTCCTGGTTGCATCAAATGTTGTCGAGAAAAACCTAGATACCAGCGACATTCCTGCGCAGCGTGCAGACAATGTTGCCGGTGCAATCCTGGCCGAGGTCATTACCTGGTTCATTATGCTGACCACCGGCGCTGTCCTCTTCCCTCGCGGAATCTCTGTTGATTCCGCTGCCGACGCTGCTCGCGCACTTGAACCACTTGCAGGTCAGTATGCTAGTACCCTCTTTGCGCTGGGCATGGTTGGCGCGTCCTTCCTTGCGGCATGCGTTCTACCAGGCATTACCGCAAGCGCTATCTGCGAGGCATTTGGTTGGGAGCGCGGAGCCGACCGCAGCTGGCAGGAGGCCCCTGTCTACCACAGCATTATTACAACCGTCCTGGTCATTTCTGCGCTGGTTGTTCTGATCCCAGGCATGAGCCTCTTTGGCATCATGATGGCCGCCCAGGTCATCAACGGTATTCTGCTGCCAATTCTGCTTGTCTTTATGGTTATCATCGCGGCCGACAAACACATCATGGGCAAGTACGCCAACGGCCGCATCTGGAACGCGCTGACCTGGTTTACCATCGTCACCGTCATCATCCTGACCATTGTGATGTTCATTCTGCAGGCCATGGGCTTGTAGTAAGCGTCTTACTGCGCTGCAACAAAATAGGGCGAGAAGATCGGTCTTCTCGCCCATTGTTGTATGCACTTAGCTGCTGTTTATTACTTGCTTGCTTTATCAAACTCATCCTTAAAGTCGGAGAACATCTTGCCCATGCGACCAAGCTGCATGCCAAAACCCTTGGCGGCCTTGTTTGCGGTTGCCTGTGCTGACGATTTGCTTGCGGGCTTGGCTTCGGACTTACTAGCAGCGACTTTGTCTGCAGCAGCTTTGTCCGCGGCAGCCTGCTCCTCTGGAGATGGCTTCTCGAGGCGAACATCCCCTGCAGCAACGGGAGCTGGACGCTCGGAATCGTCTTCTGCATCGGGCTCGGTGGCATCTTCGATGGCACGCTTTGCCTTGGCCAGCGTCTTACCCAGGGCAAATGCGCCCTTCTCGGTAGCTTCTGCAACAGCTTTTCCAGCCTTAGCTGTGGCCTCAGAAGCCTTTGCGGCAGCGGCTGCATAACCCTCTCCTGCCTTTGCAGCCAAGCCACCGGTGAGTTGGGCATTTGCTGCCTCGTCGGAGAGGACCATGGCGCCGTTGGAATAGCCCAGCAACCACTCAGGCTCGATGGCAAACGAACCTACCAGCGCCTCAGATCCAGCGCCGTCACCCACAAGAAATGCCGAGACCACACCAGTGACCTGGTCAAACTCTGCGCCACTTACGTAACCTAAGGTTTTGCCGCTCTTAGTGCGAGCTTCCATACCGTGCCATAAAATGCAGGTATCAAAGTCCAAGTTCAGGCGTTTGATTGCAGCTTTATCAACGTTATTCTCGGGATCCTTAACGCAAAGTCCCTGCTCAATGGTCTCTAGAGACTCCAGCGTGACAAACGCGTCATCCTGCTTAATCATGCCGGCAATATCGGGCTTCTGAACCATCACGCCTACCACCTGCGAAGGCTGTCCCTGTTTGAAAGGGGCAAAAACCACGTTATGGATTCTTCCTAGCTTGGAAAAACGCTCTTCTCCCGCGTGCTTGCCCTTTGTAGCGGGCTTTTTGGGGAGAAAGACTTTTGCGCCTAGGAGCTCGATTGTTTTCACGTGAAACCTCTCTATAAAAAACGGGACGTCATAAAGCGTCCCGTCACATTGCTTGTAAGCAAGGCTTATGCCTCCTGGTAGCCCTCGCCAGCGTGCTCCTGCTCGTTAGCCTCGACGTTCTCAATGCGAACAGCCTGAGCCTCAGCAGTTGTAGCAGTTGGTTCTGGAACAACAAAGGAGTCTGCAACAACATCAGCAGCGTCTGCGACAGTGTTAGAAGCAGAGGTCACAGCATCAGACAGGGATGCGCGAAGCTGATCCATGCGCTCACGAGCAAGGTCAACCTTTGCGCGGAGCTCATCGGTCTTTGCGTCAACAGTAGGCTTGACCTCATCAATCTTAGTGCTCACAACCTTAGATGTGCGCTCGTAAGAATCAAGTGCGGAATCCCATGCATCATTGACGGCATCTGCAGCCAAAGCACGAGTCTCTTCACCGGAACGTGGAGCCAGGAAAAGACCAGCTACAGCGCCAGCAGCAGCACCAAATACAGCGCCTAGAAAGAAACCAGCAGACTTCTTGCTCATAAGTACCTCCTGTTAAACAACAAAACGCTGTACGTAATCATACCGCAATAGGTGCGTTTATCGAACGGGCTTTGAACGAGGAACGTTAATCATGTTCCAGTCATCTGGGACGTCGGTGACCTCGGAGTCATCGGTTGCGTCCTCAGCGGCTGTTGCCTCGGCGAGCTCAGTTGCGATGGCCTCGTCGGCGACGTCGGCCGCGGGCTCAGTGGCGGGCTCGGCGACGGCTGCGGTGTCGGCAGCGGCATCAGCGTCGGCTGCGTCAGCTGCGTCGATGCCTGCGACCTCGGCGTTGTTCTCCTCAGCGTCTGCAACCTCAGCCTCAACTGCATCAGCAGCAGCTGCATCAGCGACGTCCTCGGAGGAGTTGTCGGCAACGTAATCCTCTGCGTTTACGCTCTCTGCCTGGGGTGCAGCATCCGACTCAGGTTCTGCGGAGTCTGCGAGCTCATCGGTCTTCTCGCCGTCAAGGCTCTGGATGAGCGCAACGAGGCCAGAAACGATTGCGTTGATGTCTGGGTCGGCCTCGTCCTGATTGCCATATGCCCAGTTAAGGAGCCATACGGCACTGGAAAGCGAGGCTGCAACCAGCACGTCGTCTGGACATGCGAGGATGATCTCGTAGAGGCCGCGGCGGGAATCTACCAGGGAAGTCTTGCCGGAAGCAACGTCTCCCGCAAGGTTGGTCAGGGCCAGGAGCTCAACGGTTACGTGCTCAAGCAGGTGCGCAACCTCGGTGTCTTCTGCAACAAGACCAAAACGAGCGTCCGCATCACCTAGGCACAGGTGCTCAGAGAGGCCTGGAAGAAGCTCAAGCAAACGCTTAGTTGCCTCAGGATTTTCTGAGGTCAAACGTGGCGCCTTGGCCGAAAACTCAACGGTAGCGGTCAAGTTTTTAGGACCTACCACGACTTTTTTGATAGAAATCAACTGCGCCATTTCAACCTCTTTCTATTGGTTCACTCTATTGTAATCATTCTTTTAGTTATTCATTTTCTGATGTGTCAGAGTTTTCGCCGGCTGACTCAGATTCACCGTCTACCTGTGGTTCTGGTGCAATTACGCGCAGCAAAGAAAGGCGGCGACGGCGCATCGACTGCACGCGGAACACGTAGCCATCCTTCTCAAACACCTCACCCGGACGAGGCAGATGACCAGCTAAATCCAGCACAAAGCCCGCAATGGTCTCATACTCCTCGGACTCCCCTACTGGCCATCCAAGTTCATCCGCATCATTGAGCGAGAAACGACCATCTACCAGCCATTCTCTATCAGAGAGCTGGGTCAGATATTTGTTGTCTGGGTCAAACTCATCTTCAATTTCGCCGACAATTTCCTCGACGATGTCCTCAACAGTAATGACGCCCGCAGTTCCTCCATACTCATCAACAACAATGACCATCTGGTCACGGCTTGTCTGCATCTCAGTGAGCAGAGGGATGATGTCTTTGGTATCAGGTACATAGTCAGCAGAACGCACGAAGCGCGCGATCTTCTCGTCACTGGCGTGCTGATCAAGCACCGGCTCCAGCAAATCTTTGATGTGAGCGATGCCCACAATGCGATCGATATTTTCGTGGTAGATAGGGATGCGCGAGAAACCCGTCTGGCGCATGACGCGAAGGACCTCGCTGATAGTTGCGGTGTCCTCCATGGCGGTCATGTCAACGCGCGGAACCATAACCTCGCGGACAACGGTGTCGCCCATCTCGATGACCTCGTGGATCATGGATTTTTCTTCTTCGGAGAGGTCCTCGGAATCCTTGACGATGTAGCGGAGTTCCTCCTCGGTAACCTCTTGGTGGTCATTTGTTGTGTCAACGCCCATGAGCGTGGTGACCGCATCTGCCGAGGCAGACGTGATGAACACGAGTGGGCGCGCAATCTGCATAAACGCCTTCATGGGGCCGACGACTGCTTTGGCCACCGCCTCGGCGTTTGCCAGGCCAATACTCTTTGGGACCAGCTCGCCAATGACCACGGAAAAGAAGGAAACAATCAGCGTAATGGCTACAACTGCCAAAGGAAGTGCCAGGTCAGCGTGGGCTCCGATACTGACCAGCCAAGCGCCGAATGGCTCGGAAAGGCTTGTTGCCGCAAATGCCGAGGACGCAAAGCCTACCAGGGTAATTGCAACTTGGATCGTTGCGAGAAAATATCCGCGATCAGTGGCAATGTCAATGACAGCAAGGGCTCTTGGATCGCCCTCGTCCACGTCTGCCTCAAGTGCGGCGCGACGAGAGCTCACAATGGCCATCTCGGCCGCAGAAAAAAAGCCGTTTACCAGGGTAAGCAGCAAAGTTATTCCAATACTTAACGCAATGTCCATCGAGTGTATGGGCACCTACCTCTTCGAAGTTACTTTTTGTGTAGTCTATTGTACTCTAACGCGCTCTACCTTGTAGTCTGCAGGAATTTGACACAGTCTCGCCACGAAATGCTTGCCGTATATGTGAGCGCATGCTTGCTATGTGCGCGAGCGTACGCTGGCCGTGTGGCGACTACCCCATGGCGACCGCGCCGGCTATGCGGCATAAGAAGCGGCTATGCTGTGTCATTTTTATAGCGCGTGGTCGCAATTTTCTGTATCAATTCTGCTTAACGAGCAGTTCTCAGTATTTGATGCAAGATTTTGAATAACTTACCTAAATAATTCATCCACATGAATACGTAACTTTTACGTCTAAAATTATGTGCCCAAAACGGTAAAAAATGCGTTTAGTTGGGGTTGAAAGTTAAAAATTTGCCAAAATAACCCCAACTAAGGCAATTTTTTACCGCACTGAAAATTTTTATCAGGGCAAACGCTATATGCAGAAATGTGTATTCCCCAACTAAACGGATTTTTTACCACTTTGGTATCGCTTCAGGGTCATTTGCATCATTCTTGCCCAGTTGGTTCCCTTAGCAGCAAAAGACCCCCACATTCAGTATGAATGTGGGGGTCTTGGTCTTGCTTAATTCTCTGCTAAATTACAGCTTCTTGCCAGCCTCGACAAGATCTTTAACCTGCGCACGAACAGCGTCCAGATCCTCATCGGAAGGAAGCCAACCGATAGCGTGAACTGGAAGTGGCATGGTGAACTCCGCTGCCTCAAGCTCAGCCTGAACCATCTTTGGTCCAAGTGGAGCCCAGCCGTAAGAACCAAACGCAAAGCCAATACGGTGGTCGTTCTTTGGAGAAAGGCCAGTCATATAGGTTAGGAAGGAAGAAACGGTAGGCAGGAACTTAGAGTTCAGCGTAGGCGAACCAACGCAGACATACTTAGAATCCAGGAAGTGATACATAACATTGGAGATGTGAGTCTCTTTAAGGTCGATGAGCTGGGCAGGAATGCCTTCAGCCAAGAAACCGTCGAGAAGAGCATGGGCCATCTTGTCGGTTGAGCCCCACATGGAGTCGTACACAACCAGGGCTTTTTCCTCAAGCTTGCCAGTGGTCCACTCCTCGTACTTGGAGATAATGTCGGCAATGTGGGAGCGCCATGCAACGCCATGAGCTGGGGCGATAATATCTATGTTCTCCAGACCAATACCCTTAACTGCGGTAACAGCAGAGTCAGCCTGACGACCGTAAGGGAGAACGATGTTTGCATAATACTTGCGAGCCTGCTTCATAACCTCGCAGTAGTCGGACTCGTCCTCAAAGCGGGTGGTTGAAGCATAGTGCTGGCCAAATGCATCGTTGGAGAAGAGAATCTTATCGTAGTCGGAATACGTGACCATGTTGTCTGGCCAGTGGACCATTGGGGTCTGCACGAAGGTCAGGGTACGTTTGCCAATGTTGAGCGTATCGCCCGTCTTTACGCCGTTGACGTTGATATTCTCGCCATAGAAAGCCTTAAGCTCCTTGACGCCCTGAGGTGCACTTGCGTAGACCTCGGCGTTTGGCGCAAGCTCCAGAATGCGAGGAACGCTACCGGAGTGGTCCATCTCAATGTGGTTGCAGATCAGAACGTCAATCTTTGCTGGATCGATAATGCTCTTGATGCGCTCAACTAGCTCCTCTGAGAATGGACGCTTGACGGTGTCAATGAGCGTGACCTTCTCGTCCAAGATAAGGTATGCATTGTAGGTGATGCCCTGCTCAGTGGTGTAGCCGTGGAACTCGCGAGCGTTCCAGTCAAGGGCGCCTACAAAGTAGACATCGGGTTTGATTTCGACAGAACTAAGCATGTGTCCTCCAAAGACCACAGTGCGAAAATTTGACACTACAAGAATATCATTTGCTGGCTGGTGAATGTATGTTCACGTAAACTTTCCAGAAGTTGTCCGAATCTAAATTTTCTGCTGAAATCTAAATATTTTCCTTACTGTTATGTTCTTTTGATAGTGTTACCATAACTTACATAGGTCTAAAACGTATCCGGAGAGGGGAACCTATGAAAATGCTACGCGCAATGCGTGAGCCACTGAAGTATGTTCAGGGCAAAAATGCTTGTCTCGAGTTCGAAAAAGAGATGGGCTACATGGGAAAGCGCTTCCTGTTTGTTTGCTCTAACAGCGGCTACAAAGCAACCCACGACATGATCGAGCAGAGCTTCGAGGGCAAGGGCGACTATTACCGTCGCTATGAGGTCTTCGGCGGCATTTCTTCCAACGGCGAGATTAACCGCATGAAGGCTATCGTCGAGGAGGACAACATCGACGTAGTTGTCGCTATCGGCGGCGGCAGCGCTGTTGACACTGCAAAGGCAACCGCATATTACGCTGGTAAGCGCATCGTTATTCTTCCAACCGTTGCAGCTACTGACGCTCCATGCACCGGCCTCTCCGTTATTTACAACGATGACGGTTCCTTTGACAAGTACCTCTTCTACCCACAGAACCCAGATGCAGTTATGGTCGACACCCAGATCATTGCTAACGCACCTGTTTCCTTCCTGGTAGCAGGCATGGGCGACGCACTGGGCACCTACTTTGAGGGTCGCGCATCCATCCGCACCGAGTCTCCTTCCCTTGAGGGAACTGGCATTACCCGCGTTGGTATGGCAATTGCTAAGGAGTGCTACCTCACTCTTCGCGATTACGGTTCACAGGCAATTAAGGCTTGCGAGAACAACGTTGTAACCCCAGCTCTTGAGGCTATCTGCGAGGCAACCGTCTACATGAGTGGTGTCGGCGCTGACAACGTTAACTGCGCAGCAGCTCACTCCTTCTACAACGGCCTCACCTCCCTTGGTGGCCACAGCGCACCTCACGGCAACTGCGTTGCTTTTGGTACCCTGGTCCAGCTTGTTCTTGAGGGCGTTCCTCAGGAGGAGTTCGACGAGGTTCAGGACTTCTGCCTTGAAGTTGGTCTTCCAACTACCCTCGAGGAGGTTGGTATCACCACTGACGAGCAGATCAAGAAGATCGCTGAGGCTGCTTGCGTTCCTGGCGAGACCATCCACAACCTTGCTGGCGACGTCACTCCTGACGAGCTCTATGCAGCTATCGTTCAGGCTGACGCTATGGGCCGCGCTCTTAAGGCTTAAGCTTC
>CAUUFE010000029.1:0-12827 GCA_963544415.1 uncultured Atopobium sp. | reverse complement strand
ACGCCTTCTGGCTTCTCAACCTCAATGACGTCCATGACGTCTTCAAAGGTCAGAGGCTGGAAATACAGACGGTCTGAGGTGTCGTAGTCTGTAGAGACGGTCTCTGGGTTGCAGTTGACCATGACGGTCTCATAGCCCTGCTCGCGAAGAGCGTAGGCAGCATGTACGCAGCAGTAGTCAAACTCAATGCCCTGGCCAATACGGTTAGGACCTGCGGAGAGAATCATAACGCGTGGCTTATCTGCCTTGACGTACTCTGTGGCATTGCCCTTCTCATAGGTGACGTAGTGGTACTGCGTGGTTGCGCCAAACTCGCCAGCGCAGGTATCAACTGTCTTGACCTGCGGGCGAACACCCAGCACTTCCCTCACAGCACGAACAACATCTGTCTTGGTGCCAGTAAGGTGTGCGAGCTGCTCATCCGAGAAGCCCAGCTGCTTAGCAGCAAGCATGTTATCGGTGGTGAGACCAGAAAGTCCCAGCTCCTTGATGCGTTTCTCGGCGTTGATGATGCCTGCCATACGGTGCAGATACCAGGGATCAATGCCAGTCATATCGTGGATGCGCTCAACGCTCCAGTTTCTGCGCAGAGCCTCAGCAACGTAGAAAATACGCTCTGGCGTTGGCTTGCTGACCAGCTCATCAAAGTTCTTCTCGTCAAAGACATCGTGGCCGTCAGCGCCCAGACCAGCACGATCTTGCTCCAGGGAACGAAGCGCCTTCTGCAGAGCCTCCTCAAAGGTCCTGCCCATGGCCATGGCCTCGCCGACCGACTTCATGCGGGTGGTCAGAACGCGGCTGGTGCCCTTGAACTTAACAAAGGCAAAGCGAGGAACCTTGACCACGCAGTAGTCGATAGAAGGCTCAAAGGCAGCAGGGGTTGCCTTGGTGATGTCGTTGGTAATCTCATCCAGCGTGTAGCCAACAGAAAGCAGCGCAGCCATCTTTGCAATGGGGAAACCGGTTGCCTTGGAGGCAAGCGCGGAAGATCGGCTGACGCGAGGGTTCATCTCAATAACAATGACGCGGCCGTTAGTTGGGTTGACCGCAAACTGAACGTTGGAGCCACCGCAGGCAACGCCTACACGCTCGAGAATAGCAATGGAGTAGTCGCGAAGATTCTGAAGCTCTTCATCGGTGAGCGTCTGAGCTGGAGCAACGGTAATGGAGTCTCCGGTGTGGACACCCATTGGATCAAGATTCTCGATGGAGCAGACAACAATACCGTTACCTGCGGTATCACGCATGACCTCCATCTCAATCTCTTTCCAACCCTCAATGGACTCCTCTACCAGCACCTCGTGCTCTGGAGAAAGCAAGAGACCCTGCTCCACAATCTCTACGAGCTCTTCTGGGGTGTGAGCGATGCCGCCACCTGCGCCGCCAAGAGTAAAGCTTGGGCGAATGACCACGGGGTATCCCAGCTCAGCAACAATGCGCTGAGCATCTTCCATGGAGTGAGCGATGTCCGCACGAGCAACCTCCAGGCCAATGTCCTGGACTGCCTCACTGAAGAGCTCACGGTCCTCACCGGTTCGAATGGATTCCAGGTTGCAGCCGATGACCTCAATGTTGTACTTGTCAAGAACGCCAGCCTCGCCAAGGCCGATGGTGCAGTTCAAAGCAGTTTGGCCGCCCATATTTGGCAGAAGTGCATCAGGACGCTCGCGCTCAATAACGCGGGTTACAGACTCAACGGTGATTGGCTCAACGTAGGTTCTATCTGCAGTTTCTGGGTCAGTCATGATGGTTGCTGGGTTTGAATTAACCAGAACAACCTCAAAGCCTTCTTTGCGAAGAGCACGGCATGCCTGAGTGCCGGAATAGTCAAACTCGCATGCCTGACCGATAACAATTGGACCAGAGCCAATGACCAGAATCTTCTTTATATCAGTACGCTTTGGCATTAGAAGCGCCTCCCCTCACGGACGTCGATGGCAAGATAGTCAGACTGTCCCTCCATCAAACGTGCAAACGCCTTGAACAAGTAAGATGAATCGTGAGGTCCTGGGCTTGCCTCAGGGTGATACTGAACGGAAAACGCTGGAATATCTAGGAACTGAATGCCCTCTGGAGTTCCGTCGTTAAGGTTTACGTGTGTGAGTCGGACGCGACCAAACTCCTTTGTCTGAACAACAGGCGCAATGCGTCTTGCAGACCACTCACAGAGGTTGTCAAAGTGCTCAGAGATTCCACCAGACTCCTCAGCAATAAGCTTGCCCAGGCTTGGAAAAACCAGTCCATAGTTGTGGTTCTGAGCAGTAATCTCAACCTTGCCGGTTAAAAGATTCATGACTGGTTCGTTGCCACCGTGGTGTCCAAATTTGAGTTTCTCGATATCTGCACCTGCAACAATGGAGAGCATCTGGTTGCCCAGGCAGATACCAAAGACAGGAACCTTGCCTAGAACGCCGCGAGCGGCCTCCTGGGTAGCGTCAACCTGCTCTGGGTCACCAGGACCGTTGGAGAAGAAGATACCGTCTGGGTTGTAGGCCAAGGCGTCCTTGGCAGGTGTGTCCCACGGTACAACCGTGACCTCGCAGCCATTTGCTGCAAGACCCTGGAGAATGCCGTTCTTCTCGCCACAATCGTATGCGACAACGTTGAAGCGCTTCTTGGACGTAGCAGGAACCACGTGAGGCGCGTCAACGGAGACGTCAGGGACAAAGTTGTGCTCGGAGATGTTGGGCGATGCCTGGACGCGCGCGAGCAGGTGGGCGGGATCCAGGTCCTCGGTGGAGATGGCCGCCTTCTGTGCGCCAAAATCGCGCAGGTGCATGGTCAGCGCACGAGTATCGATGCCCTCGATGGCAACGACGCCGTTTTCCTGCAGGAACTCTGGCAGACTCTGCTTGGATGTCCAGTTGCTTGGCTCGTAGCACATGTCGTGGACGACAAAGCCACGCAGGTGTAGGGTGTCTCGCTGCATGACTGCAGGATCAATGCCGTAGTTGCCTACCTGCGGATAGGTCAGTGTGACAATCTGTCCGGCGTAACTTGGATCGGAGATAATCTCCTGGTAACCCGTCATGGACGTGTTGAAAACAATCTCGCCGAAGGTCTCTCCGCTAGCACCACAGCACCTCCCCTCGAAGGTTGTTCCGTCTTCGAGAACAAGCAGCGCGCGAGGCTGCGAGGTGGCACTTGCCAGTGGATTCATATACTCTCCGATCTGCGTACGAGCATGCCGAGCCATAAAAAAAGAGCACTCCTTATGGAGGCTCAACAGCGAACATGCGCACTCAACGCTATGGGCCTTGCCGGTGTCTCGCACCGTCCTTAAAGGTTGGTAGTATTGTAGCGCATAACCAATAAAGGAGATGGCATGTTTCCAGATTTTCTAGAGAATCCCTCAGATGTGACCGCGCCGCTGCTGCTGGGATGCACTCTGACAAGGACAATTACGCTTAATGGCGAGAAACACAAACTAGTTGCAAGAATTGTGGAGACCGAGGCTTACGACCAAGACGATCCCGCAAGTCATGCGTTTGGCGGTCCTAGCGAGCGCAATACAGCCATGTTTGGACCTGCGGGTCATCTGTACGTGTACGTTTCGTACGGCATGCATCACTGCTGCAATGTGGTGTGTGGACCTGAGGGTTTTGGCAGCGGATGTTTGGTGCGCGCCATTGAGCCTCTTGAGGACGTAGAGGTGATGCGCGAGCTCCGCGAGGCGGGACGTGCGGGTAAAGCAAAAGCGGGTCGCGAAGCCGCGAGCGCTGGTCGTGACTGCGAAGCGCAGGCGGGGCACGAGGCGGTACAGACGAAGCACGTGCGCAAGCATCCGCTCAAGCTGCGAGACCTCACTAACGGCCCAGGTAAAGTGTGTGCTGCGCTTGGCATCGACAAGGCTCTGTATGGGCATGACCTAACAGTTGAGCCGCTTGTGCTGGACTTTGCTCCCCTGCTGCCAGGAGAAACGATTGGACGCTCACCTCGCGTTGGCATCAGTAAAAACGCTGATGCTCCAAAGCGCTATTTCATCGAGGGAAACGCGTTTGTTTCACGAGCGTAAAGCACAGGACGTTTTAAGAGCGTAGAGCGCGAGAAAACTGCAATCAATAAGCGATACAAAAAGGACCTTGGAAGACCAAGGTCCTTTTTGATTCTTACGTTAAACCAATAATGCAGCCTACTCAATTAAGTGCTGCAACAACGGGTTTCTCGCTAAATGCGATGCAAACTAGCAAACGCCCTGAGCCATCATTGCATTTGCAACCTTGAGGAAGCCGGCAATGTTTGCGCCAAAGACCAGGTTGCCAGGGTGGCCGTACGTTGCGGCAGCCTCTGAAGCAGCAGTGTAAATGCTCTCCATGATTCCCTGAAGCTTGGAGTCTACCTCCTCGAACGTCCAAGAAAGGTGCTCGGCGTTCTGGGACATCTCAAGACCAGAAACAGCTACGCCGCCTGCGTTTGCAGCCTTGCCAGGTGCGAAGAAGACGCCGTTCTCGATGAGGTAATTGGTTGCCTCGAAGGTGGTAGGCATGTTAGCGCCCTCGACGACGTACTTGGTGCCGTTGGCAACAAGTTTCTGTACGTCAGCGAGCTCGAGCTCGTTTTGAGTTGCGCATGGCATAGCAATGTCGCACTTCTGGCTCCAAGGACGCTCACCTGGGAAGAAAGTTGCGGAAGGACGTGTGTCAGCGTACTCCTTGATGCGTGCGCGGCGGACCTCCTTGACGTCTTTCAGCAGCTCAACGTCGATGCCCTCTGGGTCATAGACATAACCTGAGGAGTCGGAAACGGTTACTACGGTTGCTCCCAGCTGCTGTGCCTTCTGGGCAGCGTAGGTAGCAACGTTTCCGGAACCGGAGATGCAGACCGTTTTACCTGTGAGCACATCGTTCTTCTCGGCAAGCATGTGAGTGAGGAAGTAAACCGCGCCGTAGCCGGTAGCCTCGGTGCGAGCAAGGGAGCCGCCGAAGGAGAGGCCTTTGCCGGTCAGGACGCCGGTCCACTCGTTGCGGAGGCGCTTGTACTGGCCAAACATGTAGCCGATCTCACGTGCGCCGGTGCCGATGTCGCCAGCTGGAACGTCGGTGTTTGGACCGATGTGGCGGGAAAGCTCGGTCATGAAAGACTGACAGAACGCCATGATCTCGCGGTCAGACTTGCCCTTTGGATCGAAGTCGGAGCCGCCCTTGCCGCCGCCCATTGGAAGCGTAGTCAGGGAGTTCTTGAAGATTTGCTCGAAACCGAGGAACTTCAGGATAGAAAGATTAACGGTTGGATGGAGACGGAGGCCGCCCTTGTAAGGTCCAATTGCGGAGTTGAACTCGATGCGGTATCCGCGATTGACCTGGACGTTGCCGGCGTCGTCAATCCATGGGACGCGGAACATAACAGTGCGCTCAGGCTCAACAAGACGCTCAAGCAAAGCGGCTTTCTCGAACTCTGGATGTGCGTCAAGCGCAGGCTGGATGGTAGTTAGGACTTCTTTTGCAGCCTGGATAAACTCAGGCTGATCTGCGTAACGCTCTTCAAGCTGTGCAATTACCTTAGATGAGTAGCTCATAAAACCCCTTTCGAAGTGGTTACGAATAGCATAGTCATCCATTGTTTCGATTACATAACAAAATTGAAAAATCTAATAGACGAAAAATTAGTTCAAAAAGATTGCAATTTATTCTTGCTCTTGGGCGATTTGTCACCTATACTTTTCTCTCGGCTCGGGGTGTAGCGCAGCTTGGTAGCGCAACTGCTTTGGGAGCAGTGGGTCGCTGGTTCGAATCCAGTCACCCCGACCATTTTTCTTTTTGCTTTACCCTTGCGGCGGTAGTTCAATTGGTAGAGCATCAGCCTTCCAAGCTGACTGTTGCGGGTTCGAGTCCCGTCCGCCGCTCCATAAAATTCCCTGTTTTTTCTTCCATCACTAGTCTGCTTTAAGCATTATTCTGCTTATTCCCTGCTCATTCTGCTTATTCTTACTGTGACTCTGTCGAACATGCTGATAACTTTTAAGTGCGTTGCGGCTTTTTCCTGTGCCTCTTCCCCCGTTTTTTCTGCGTCTCTCCCTGTTTTCTCAGACATTTTATTAGCAATTTTCCTCTTTACTTGTCATGACCAACTTTTGATTTATTTATTTGAATATTCATGAAATTAAATTCATTTCCATGCATACGTAATTTTTGCGCTCAAAATTATGTGTCGTAAAAGGTAAAAAACCCGTTTAGTTGGAAATTAAAATTGAAAATTAGCCGATTTATCTCCAACTAAGATGATTTTTTACCGCGCCAAAAACTTTTATCTGGGCAAACGTTGTATGCAGAAAAATGAAATCACCAACTAAACGCATTTTTTACCACTTGCAAGATATGCTCGTCCTCAAACTGCATCGATTGCACAGACTACGCAGGTCAGTATGCAGGTCAGCGTACAGGTTAACGTGCAAGTCGGCATCCAACTAAGCGTCCAACTAAGCCAGACTCCACGCATCAAAAAAGAGGCTGTGCGAAGCACAGCCTCTTTAGCACTTGTAATCTGTAAACCAATAACTAACGGCGAAGCTTTACAGAATACGCAAGACCAGAAGCAATAATACCTGCAGCTGCAAGTGCGCTTGCAATGGACATTGCATCGCCGGTATCTGGCAGGTTAGACCTCTTCTTTTTAGGAGTCTTAGGCTTTGGCTCTGGATTAGGATCTGGCGTTGGAGTTGGTGTAGGAGTAATTGGCTTATCAGCAGTAGTAACTTCCGCAGGAACAATAGTCTCATCTGCAGCATTAAATGTTGCAGGAGCTACGGTAAATGGAATCTGATTTGTATTGAGCTCGTATCCCTCTGGAGATGCAGTCTCAACCAGATAATAATCGCCCGGCGTCAGGTAGAACTTATCTCCATCCTGATAAATGCCCTTGGTCAGCAGATCTGCAGTTGCTGCAGTGTTCTGAACCAGTGCGGTTAGCTCTGTCTTTGTAAGAATATCACCGGATGTGAAAGTACCATCAGCACCAGTAGTGATTCCCTCTTTGACCAATGTGCCGTCAGCCTTATAGAGGCTATAGGTAGCACCAGCAACAGGCTTGGAAGCATCATCAGAGTCAGTCTTCACAAGCTTTAAAGGAGATGGAACAGCACGATACGTGAGGTAATACTGCCTAGTACGGTTTACAGAACCGTCTGCATTGAAGCCAGGAGCCAAAACGGAATTATCGCGAAGACCAGAGTTATACGTACCAATCGCAAGAGATGTTCCCTCTGGAACGTCAATATCATTTGCGATATAGACGTAAGAATCACCAGGTCCTGCAGCCTTGATCTCGTCGACTGACTTGCGAACAGTAGTCAGCAACATGTTGGTTGATGGATCGGTCTCAAACTTATTACCGCCAGCAACAGAGTCATCTGCAGTAACGCCAGCATACTCAGGCATATACACGACATGACCCTTTGTGTTGTAACGAGCAGACACCTGACGATCCTCAAACGCTGCTGAAGTTGTATACGTAGCAGCAAGATCATCAAGACCAAGAACGCTTACTGCGCCGTTACCATAAATAGGAAGACCAGCATTTCTTTGAGCAATAGGATCACTTAGGCCAAGGCCGTTAAGCTGCCTGTAAGCAAGGTCATCGACATAGTGATACACAGCTGTTGCGGTATCAATGACTCGCGCAGGATAACGCTTGGTGTATGCGTGAGTACCTCCCCAAGATTTCTTAATGCCACCCTGAATTCCCAGCTGATAAGACCTATCAGAGATGTTCAATGGCGCGGAGAACTCAATGTACTGACGAGCTGTAACTGGTGCAGTAAATACAGCAGCGGGCTCCTCATATGAATTACCACCCATGATGGACTGGCCATTTACCTTGACAGTGAACATCAAGTTAGTCTTTGGACCACCACCCGAAAGAGCACCTGTTGCATCCATTGGCTTGTACGTATCAACAGCAGCATGCGCCGAAACAGCCACCTTACGCAGACCATAACCATTTGGATCGTTCTGTGGGAAGTTGATCAAATTCTCTGCATCGCCGAGAAGGACGTAGTACGCACGAATTTCTCCGCCTTCAGCAATCATCTGCGCAACGGAATATTTAGTTGGATCCATGTCCAGCTTGAGCGCAGTGCCATCAGGCTTTACCCAGTAATAACGCGCGATGACACCCGTACGGTCCTCTCGCGGCTTGGCAGCCTGAGCATTAATCTCTGCCTGAATCTCAGCATCAGAGATAAAATCTGGGAATGGATTTGCCGAGGTATGTGTTCCGTCCAGCGGAGCGCCGTCCACATCTTCGGAATAAACTGTTGGGTCAGCAGCAAATGCCGTGCGCGGAAAGGCAAACGCCAGAATTGCGCCCACAAAAAGCATGCAAATTGCTAAAACCGTAAAGCGAGAAAACCAAGCGCTTCTTCCGCTTCTAACAGAAGTACTGTTCATACATCCTTCTTTCAACGTGAAGGGTGAATATTTATGCATATACCATAGCTCATTTCATACATTCTCGTGCAGATGAGGACATATCAATTATCATTTTCGTACATTAAACCGCTAAAGGGACACATTCAAACGGCCTAGACTACTAGTCTAGGCCGCTCGTTTAGATTACTCGTTAAGACTGCATTGGACCGCTGGCTTAGGCTTAAACAGTGGTTTGCTTGTCTGTACTGCTTACATTTACTTGTCAGGAGTAAGATGCCAAATCTCATCGTTATATTCGGCAATAGTTCTATCAGATGAGAATGTTCCTGCCATAGCAATATTCACAAGAGACTTCTGAAGCCACGCTTTCCTATCCTCATAGTCATCGAACACGTGCTCTTTTGTTGAAATGTATGCTTCCAAATCAAGAAGTGTCATGAACCAGTCTTTTGAGCACAGGTTTTTGTGAAGTCGCTCCAGGCGTTCCTTATTTCCAAGAGAAATAAATTCTGGACTGATTAAGAAATCAACGAGTGGTTTAATCTGGGGTTTCTCATAAAACTCTTTTGCTTTATACCCTTTGCGCTCATAGAGGTCCACAACCTCATCGCTTGACGCGCCAAACGTGTAGATATTCTCCTCGCCTACCAAGTCGGCAATTTCTACATTAGCTCCATCAATAGTGCAAACTGTAATGGCGCCGTTAAGCATGAACTTCATGTTAGAAGTTCCAGAAGCCTCCTTAGAAGCTAACGAAATCTGCTCTGAGATATCCGCTGCTGGAATAACATGCTCAGCTGCAGTAACGTTGTAATTCTCGATCATTATCACCTGAAGATACGGAGAAACATCTGCGTCGTTTGCAATCAAAGACGAGAGAACAAGAATTGCATGAATGATATCTTGAGCAGCCACGTATGCTGGTGCAGCCTTACCACCAAAAATGACAGTAATAGGATGCTTTGGAAGGTGTCCGGACTTAATATCAAAATATTTCCAAATCAAATAAAGCAATAGCATTTGCTGACGCTTATATTCGTGGAAACGCTTCACCTGGACATCAATAATGGAGTCAGCATTAACTTTTGCATCTTGAGTGTCCAGCAAAAATTTGACCATTCGATCTTTTGCTGCTTGCTTAATTTGCTGCAGCTGATTGAGGACCTCTTCGTTGTCCCGATACTCTAAAAGTCCCTCGAGATGAGCAGTTGTTCTCCAGCTATCTCCTAATAACGTATCAAGATACTCTGCGAGCTCAGGATTACAACCCATTAACCAGCGGCGGAACGTAATTCCATTAGTCTTGTTTGAGAACTTTTCTGGATACAAATCAAAGAATGGCTTAAGTTCTGTCTCTTCCAAAATCTTTGTATGAAGTGCCGCAACACCATTGATACTAAAGCCGTAATGAATGGCAAGGTTAGCCATGTGAACTTTCTTATCAATGATGACTTGTACGCTTGGATCAGCAACGGTACTGCGGATGCGCTGATCAAGCTTTTTGATAATCGATGCAATCTTTGGAGAAACTTCCTCGATGAATTTAAGGGGCCATTTCTCAAGAGCCTCTGCCAAAATCGTATGATTTGTGTACGCGACCAGTGAAGAAACAATGTCTACAGACTCTTCAAACGAGATTTCGTATTTCTCAGTCAAGATACGAATAAGCTCTGGAATTACCATTGTTGGGTGCGTGTCGTTAATCTGAATCACAACATAGTCAGCAAGGTCGTGAATATTGCTACCACGCTCAACTGCTTCTTTAACAATCAGCTGTGCAGCATTAGAAACCATAAAATATTGCTGATAAACGCGAAGAAGCTGGCCATCTTCATCAGAATCATCGGGATACAAAAAGAGCGTTAAATTCTTTTTTAATGCAGTCTTATCAAAATCAATAGCGTCATCAGAAACTAATGAGTCATCAATGCTTTGCAGATCAAACAGGCGAAGTCTGTTTTTCTTTGTCCGGTCATATCCCAAAACGTCAATGGAATAGAGTTCAGACGTCACCGAGAAATCTCCAAATTCCACGGTAAATGACGTCTTCTCATCTTCAAGCCACCTGTCATCAGAAAGCCAAGCGTCTGGAACAGCGGTTTGCTGTCTGTCTAAAAACTTCTGATGGAAGAGGCCAAAATGATACTTGAGACCCACACCATCGCCTGGCAGGCCAAGAGTTGACATAGAATCGATAAAGCATGCTGCCAATCGACCAAGGCCACCGTTTCCAAGCGAAGGCTCAACTTCGAGCTCTTCGATGTCTTCGAGCGAATGACCTGCTTTAGAGAGCTGCTCTTTTACCTCGTTATAAATTCCCAGATTAATGAGGTTATTTGAAAGCAGCTTTCCAATGAGAAACTCTGCAGAGATGTAGTAAAGCCTCTTCTTACCATTGTTTAATGGTAGAGCGTCTGACTTACTCTTAACCACCTGAAGCAGTAATTCAAAAACCTGCCTGTCAGTAATTTCAGACAGAGGTTGGTTAAATTGTTGAAGAGATAAAGTGTCTAAGTTCATTACTTCTCCTCTTTGTACACTCTGAAGTACATCTCAGTAATAGTTCTTAAGAAATCTTCTGTATGACGCGTAATGGCTCCTTGCTTCATACGCCAACACCAATTGCCACCAACAGTGGCTGGAACATTCATGCGTGCAGAATCATCTAAGCCGAGAAGATCTTGCATGGTGTGAATACAAGTGTCACTCACAGAAGCTGCAATTCCACGTGAAAGCGCCTCACCAATTGGCTCATCTTTTGAGCGATGAAGGTAAATATCTGCCTGTTCACGCTCTCTATCAGTAGCCTGAGTCTCATACCAACCACGAGCAGTTGAATTATCATGCGTTCCCACATAAGCAATAGTGTTTGCAGTGTAATTGTGAGGAAGATCTCTTGAATCATGCTTTCCATCAAATCCGTACTGCAAGATTTTCATTCCTGGGAAACCAGTTTTGTCTCGCATGGCGATAAGCTCTGGTGTAATTAAGCCAAGGTCTTCCGCAATGATTGGAAGCTTACCCAGCTGCTTTTCCAGTTCCTTAAACAGCTCCAAATCTGGACCCTTAGTCCATTTGCCTTCTGTAGCATTTGCAGCTCCGTAAGGAATCTCCCAATAGGCTTCAAAGCCCCTAAAATGATCGATTCGAAGCACATCAAACATCTCAAGATTTGTCTTTACTCGCCAAACCCACCATGCATAATGCGATTTCTTCATATACTCCCAGTTATAAATGGGATTTCCCCAATATTGACCGGTAGAAGAAAATTGATCAGGAGGAGTGCCTGCAACCGTAATAGGGCGTCCTGTTTCATCCGTTTTAAACAGTTCTGGCTGTGCCCACATCTCTACAGAATCTCGTGAAACATAAATGGGAAGATCACCAATTATAAGTACTCCCCTTTTATTGGCATAAGTCTTAACCTTTGCCCATTGAGTAAAGAAGAAATACTGAGTCATCTTGTGATACAAAACTGACTTTTGCAGTTTCTTAATTTCTTTTGCAGTAGTCTCGTTTCTGTGCTGATAAAGTTTTGGCCACTCCCAGTAAGCTTTATGTCCAAACTCTTCCTTTAGAGACATGAACTCCGCATATGGATCAAGCCATTCTGCCTGATCGTGACAGAACTTCTCAAAATCAGCAGGAACATCTTGCATAAACCTATCAAAGGCACGGTTAAGTAAACGACGATGATTTACAAAAAGTGCACCATAATCAACACAAGTATTGCTAGTCCCAAAAGAAATATCTTCAAAGTCATCTGACTTTAAATAGCCAAGTTTCTCAAGATCTTTTAAATCTATATAGTAAGGACTTCCCGCTGCAGCAGAAAAAGACTGATAAGGAGAGTCGCCATAACTTGTGGTAGTAAGAGGCAAAACCTGCCAATATCTTTGTTTTGTCCTGACGAGAAAATCAATAAAATCGAAGGCTTCTTTGCCAAACGTACCGATACCATATGAATTTGGAAGAGAAGAAACGGCCATAAGTACTCCGCTTGCTCGTCCCATAGTTGCCTCTTTCACAAAAAGAGTACTGGCTTATCTTTTCAAGATAAGCCAGTACAAAGCTTTAATACTTAACTAG
Organism: uncultured Atopobium sp.; assembly: GCA_963544415.1. Lineage (GTDB taxonomy): Bacteria > Actinomycetota > Coriobacteriia > Coriobacteriales > Atopobiaceae > Lancefieldella. Next base: position 372 of record CAUUFE010000029.1, on the reverse strand, counting down.
ATTATCCTGTGTATTCTTATCAAAGAGATGAACAGCATTGTCTTCAAATTTAAACCACACTTCATCTCCAATTTTGAGGTTTCGTTTAGCAAACTCAGTTGCTGGAACGATAAGAACAAAGTTGCCGTCATCAGTATGAACATGAAGATGCACAGTGGAGCCCATAAGCTCGCTTACCTCAAGATTGCCCTTAAAAGCGCCAATTCCATTTGGCTCAGTCAAATAAATTTGCTCGGGTCTAATGCCGACAATGACATCTGTTGCTGGTGCAGCAACCCAAGACTGCGCTAACAGATTAGCCATCTCAGGAGAAATTTCAAATGACATGTTATCTGTCTCCACATGGAACTCATTGTCCACGCGAATAAGATG
>CAUUFE010000028.1:0-13121 GCA_963544415.1 uncultured Atopobium sp. | reverse complement strand
CAAATGACATGTTATCTGTCTCCACATGGAACTCATTGTCCACGCGAATAAGATGTGCGTTAAAGAAATTCATTTGAGGCATGCCAATGAAACCAGCAACAAAGAGATTAGCCGGTCTATTAAACACTTCTTGTGGTGTTCCAATTTGCTGAACAAAGCCATCCTTCATAATGACAATGCGATCGCCCAAGGTCATTGCCTCTGTTTGGTCATGTGTAACATAGACAAAGGTTCCATCAACCTTCTGACGAAGCTTAATAATCTCTGTACGCATCTGGTTTCTTAGCTTTGCGTCAAGGTTTGAAAGTGGCTCATCCATCAAGAAGACTTTTGGATCACGAACAATTGCACGACCAATTGCAACACGCTGACGCTGACCACCGGAAAGTGCCTTTGGCTTACGATCAAGATATGCCGTGATGCCTAATGTTTCTGCAGCTGCACGGACTTTTTGATCAATTACTTGTGGGTCAACCTTCTTAAGCTTAAGGGTGAACGCCATGTTGTCATAAACGGTCATATTTGGATACAGCGCATAGCTTTGGAAGACCATTGCGATGTCTCGATCTTTTGGTGCAACATCATTGACAAGCTTTCCATCAATATAAAGCTCGCCAGCAGAAATATCTTCTAGGCCTGCAATCATGCGAAGCGTAGTAGATTTGCCGCAGCCCGAAGGACCAACAAGCACCACAAACTCGTGCTCCTTGATAGTGAGATTGAAGTCTTGAACAGCGACAACACCCTCTTCAGTCACCTCAAGGTTGCTCTTTTTCTGCTCAGTTTTCTTACCAAAGAGAGACTTGCTCTTCTTCTCATTTGGGTAAATCTTTTTTATATTCTTTAAAACGATTTCTGCCATGATAAAAACCTTTCAGAAATGCCTATAGCTTGCTGCAATACATTAAGATTTAGCCTTTTACCGCGCCAGAAATGACACCATTGATGATGTAGCGCTGGCACAGCAAATACATAATGACAATTGGGACAATAACCATCATGATGCAGGCAAACATTGGACCCATCTCTACGCGTCCATATCCACTTCTAAAGTACTGAATCAGAATTGGGATAGTTTGGTATTTGGTTCTATCCAGTACGAGGTATGGAAGCAAATAGTCATTCCAGACCCACATGGTTTCGAGAATACCAACAGAAATATACGTTGGCTTCATAATAGGTAAAACAACATGGAAGAATGTCTGAAGTGGGTTGCAACCATCAATAGTTGCAGCTTCCTCAATCTCAAGAGGAATGGTCTTAACAAATCCAGCAAACATGAATACTGCTAATCCAGCGCCAAAGCCCAAGTAAATGAAGCAAATATTGAAAGGAGTATTAAATCCAAGCGTGTTTGCCATATTGGACAGCGTGAACATAAGCATCTGGAAAGGCACTACCATCGAGAAGACAAACAGGTAGTACAAAATGTTGCTAATGCGATTTTTTACACGAACAATAAACCATGCACACATTGAGCAGCAAACCAAGATCAGTGCTACAGATGTGATGGTAATTACTAGAGAATATCCAAAGGCTGCTAAGAAACCTTGCTTCTCTAAAGCGGCAATGTAGTTAGCAAAGCCTGCAGAGTTCTCTGATGTAACAAAATCAAACGCCGTGGATGTAGTAATAGTTGTTTCTTCTTTGAATGAATTCATCAAGATCATAACCATTGGATAAATCCATGCAAGAGAAAGAATGGTAAAGAATACAGCAAGAATTTTATTAATGATTTTATCGCGCTTCATTATTGCTGCACCTCCCTCGACCTGGTGGCTCTCAGCTGAATCATGACAATACAAATAACTAGAATGCAGAAAATAACAGCTTTAGCCTGGCCGATACCCATCCACTTTGCTCCCTGTCGAGCGTAGAAGGTATTGTAGATATTAAGAGCAAGCATTTCGGTTGCGTGCTTAGGCTCACCTGCAGTAAGTGCTAAGTTCTGATCAAATAATTTAAAGCCATTTGTTACCGTCAAGAAAAGACAAATAGTAATGGTAGACATAAGGTTTGGAATTTTTACCTTCCAAAGTGTCTGCCAAGCATTTGCTCCATCAACTCTCGCTGCTTCAAGATAATCACTTGGGATAGACTGCAGGCCAGCAATATAAATGATCATCATGTAACCAACTTGCTGCCAAAGAGTAAGAAGAATCATTCCCCAGAATCCAGCAGTGCTATTAAGCGCAAGAAGCTGCTCGCCCACAATAGAAAGCGCGCAGTTAATCAAAATATTCCAGATGTATCCCAGAACAATGCCGCCAATAAGATTAGGCATAAAAAAGACAGTTCTAAATGAATTGGTACCCTTAAGGTCTTTTCTAGTTAAGGCAAGCGCAATTGCGAGCGCTAATACATTAATAAGAACTGTTGAGACTAATGCAAATAATGCGGTATACCAAAAAGCATTAGCAAACTGTGGGTCAGAGAACGCTGCTACATAGTTATCTAGACCAACTGGTTTAGCATCACTAATGGTAATAAATTTACAAAACGAAAGATAAAATCCCTGCACAAACGGAATCATAAAGCCAAACAAAAAAGATAGCGCAGTAGGCAGAACAAATAATGGCCACCACCGCTTCAACATCTTAGCCATAGAGATACCCTCCAATAACAAGAGACGAGAAGAGAGATCTCTCTTCTCGTCTCTCACCAATCAAAGCATTACTAGAAGGACTACTATGCGTTAGCCTCTTTTTCAGTCTTCCAACCGTCAACAAATGCAGACTTAACAGCATCCCAGTCCTCTGTTCCTGCTGCATAGCCCTTAAGTGCACTGGAGAGATTGTTCTTCCACTCCTGAGAAGGAATGTAAATGAAGTCCCAAGCAACAGACTCATTACCCTTCTTTGCATACTCAGCTGCAATGTTTGCAAGAGCATTCTTAGTTGCCTTTGCGTTCTTGAATGGAATGGTGAAGCCCATCTCCTCAGCAATTGCAGTGGTAGCTGTATCAGAAGTTACGCACCAATAGATAAAGTCAAGCGTTGCCTTCTGGGAAGCGTCGTCTGCCTTGGAGCTTACGCACCAATAGTTCTCGCCGCCGGAGCACATACCCTGCTTCTCTTCACCCTTAACACCAATATAAATTGGAATCATACCAAGAGCATCGTCACCAAGCTTCTTGATGTCATTGTATGCCCAGGTACCGTTCTGGTAGAAGACTGCGTCGCCGTTAACAAACTCTGCAACAGCGTCATCACCAGTCTTGCCAGAAAGCTCTGTTGGGCTGCATGTAGCATTGTTGATATAGAGATCAAAAATCTGCTTGTAGTTAGGGAGATACGTTCCCTTAATTTCCTTAGCCTCAGGCTTACCAGTGTCCTTGAACTCATAGTACAGAGGAAGATTTGCAAGGTGTGTAGTAAAGCGCCAGTCAGAGCTGGAATCAAGACCAGCGCTGGTGAATGCGCCCTTTACGCCAAGCTCTGCTTTGCGAGCCTGAATATCCTCAACGACCTTCTTCAGTGAAGCAAAGTCCTTGATGTCGTCTCCCTTATAGCCAGCCTTCTCAAGCAGCTTCTTGTTGTAGATAATGCCGTAGTCTTCCTCTACATAATCAACACCGTAGACAACACCATCCTCCTGAAGTTTAAGAGCGTCATTGGTGAGCTCATCCAGAATCTTGGCGCCCTTAAGGTCAATGCAGTAATCTTTTACGCCAATAAGACCAGAAGGTCCATTTGTCTGGAACAGTGTTGGAGCTACAGAGGCGTCCTTGTTAATCTCAGACTGGAATGTCTGTGCATAGGTATCAGAAGCAGCGGTTACTACCTTTACAGGAACCTTTGTTTCCTCAGTATACTTAGCTGCAAGATCTTTCCACTGCTGATCAGCCTCAGGCTTGAAGTTCAGGAAATAAACTGAACCGTTTGCAGAATCAGACTCTCCCTGCTTTTTGTCGTTATTTCCTCCACATGCGACAAGACCCAGCGAACAAAGAGCTGACGCACTTAAGGTGACAAACTGCCTACGATTGATACCGGACATAAGACTCCTCCTTAGAGAGCGCTCCTATCCCTTTGCTGGGTTGGCGCCTCTTCTCTTGATTTTCATAAGCCATGCTTTGACACACGTTCAAAACAATTTTGCTTACGTCTACAAAATAATAGTATATTAGTACTATCGAGTTGTTTAAACAACTTACTTCTGAGCGGTATGAAATTATCGGTAAATGGTATGAATGGAATCATTTTATGTAACTTTCATTTTTATAAAGCTACTATCTAATCAAGAGCAATTTTAACATGCAACTCCAACCTTCAACAGCACGTTAAGGAAAATAATATGCCAAGCGCACGGTTTAATACGATTTATCATGATTTAAAAAATAAGATCTTAGACGGGACATATGCGTATGAGTCCTATTTACCAACCGAGATGGAGCTTACTAAGATATATTCCTGCTCCAGAAACACCGTTCGACGTGCGCTCACACTTCTGTCCGATGAAGCTTTTCTTCAGCCTATTCACGGTAGAGGCGTACGCGTTATTTGGCAGAAAAAACCAAGTGAGGTTATTGGCTCATTAGAAGGACTTGAGTCCTTTCAAGAATATGCCCACAGAAACAATCTTGTACCTGAAACAAATGTCATTGTCTTTGAGCACGTTCCTTGCACAGACAGTATTTCTCATCAAACTGGTTTTAAAGCAGGAGAAGAACTTATCCACATTGTTCGAATCCGTAAACTCGACGGATCTTCTCGCCAGATAGATAACGACTACCTTTTAGCATCTGCCGTTGGAAATCTAACCATTGCTGATGCATCAACGTCTATTTATGCATACCTAGAAAACACGCTTCATATGAAAATTCTAAAGAGCAAAAGAACAATCAGTGTTGAACTGGCAACTGAAGAAGACCAGCAACATTTAGAGCTTGGAGATTTTAACTGCGTTGCAGTGGTGGAAAGCCATTCATTCAACTCAAAAGGCGTTATGTTTGGCTTCACACAAACTCGTAGTCATCCAGAAACGTTCTGCTATAAGGTTATTTCAAAAAGATAATCTGCGGTTAAATGTGCAGAATAAATTTCTTCTCTAGTTTATGGAAGACGATATAGCCAATTACGAGGGCAAGAACTGCAGAAACAAGGCAGCCTAAAATGGTGCTTGTTGCAGGAAACTTCTGGAAAAGAAGGCAGTCTCTAATAAATGTTACAAAGTGGAACATTGGATTAAAACGCTCAATCTGAAGCATCCAAGGCGACATGATATTAACGGAGTAAAAGAGCGGTGTACCATACATCCAGGCAGTGGTTACAACGCTCCACAGGTGGATAACGTCTCTAAAAAAGACTGCAAGGGCCGAGAGAAGCATTGCAAGACCGATGCAAAAACAAGCCAGAAGCAGCAAAGCAACAGGTGTGAGCAATGAATAAATTGTCAGCGGAATGCGGAAGACAAGCATAACAATGCCAACAGCAATGAGTGAAAAAAGATAGTTTACAACCGCAAAAAGCACCTTCTGAACAGGGAAAACAACACGATTGATGCGAACCTTCTTAAGCAAGCTAGATGCATCAATAATTGAGCGCATTCCCATGGTAGTAGCATCATTCATCAGCTGAAACGCTGTGTTACCAAGAATAAGATACAAAGGATAGTTCACAACATCCTCGGCGCGGTTGCCTAAAAAAGTAGAAAAGACAACTGCCATAACGGTCATCATCAAAAGTGGGTTCAAAACTGACCACACAACACCCAAAATGGAACGGCGATATTTGAGCTTGAAGTCTTTACTTACCAGCTGACGCAAAATGAACTGGTCACGCTGATGTGTTGGATACCATGCATCTCGAGCAGAAACAGCAACAAGACTTGCACTATTAGTATTTGCAGAAACTACGCTTGTGTCCTGCGCATTATTAGTTTGTGTTGAAGACTTGCTCACGTGCTATCCTTTTCTACCGATTTCTGTATGGTTTATCCTAGCACAGACAGACAAACCCGTTTAAACTTGAAACGTTGTTGAACTGTTTTCTCCACTATTTTGTTTTGATGTGGTGACAAGACTATTTAGTAACAGCGCGCTCAACAGCAGCGCTTGTAGAAATGGTGCAAAATGTCTCAATCCCCTCTTGGACGCACGCTGATCATAGCTAATCCTGCTGCTCACAGTGGTAAAGGTGCTGCCGGTGCAGAGTTTGCTCGTCACTTTTTGACCAGCTATTCAGCTGCGACTGACGGATATGAGCTCAAACTCACTACAGCTATGGGAGACGCTCGCGTCATGGCTGCAGAAGCTGCGGACTTTGATACGGTTGTCGCACTTGGCGGAGATGGCGTCATCCACGAGGTGGTCAATGGCCTCATGACCTTATCGCCAGAGGTGCGTCCAGCGCTTGGCATTATCCCTATGGGCTCGGGAAACGATTACGCACGCACCTTGGGCATGAAAATTAACGACCCCGAAGGTGCGTTTGCACAGCTGGTCCGCGGAAAAGTCAAACAGCTAGAAATTGGTCGCATCAACGACGTCTACTTCATGGAGACCATGTCGTTTGGACTTGATGCAGCTATTGCAGCCGACACCACAAAGCGCCGCGCGAACAACTCCTCTACCGAGGGCGAGGCGCTCTTCTTAACCTCAGGTCTCAAGTTTATGGCTGCAGGTAGTAAGGGTTACCCTTGCACCGTCTCGTTTGATGGCGAGAAGGACCTTGATCTTCAAGCACTTATCATGGCCTTCCAGATTGGCCCTACGTATGGCGGCGGCTTTAAGGTCTGTCCGCATGCGCAGCCTGACGATGGCCTTCTTACCGTCTGCTACAACACTAAAGTGCCTATCATTCCTCACCTGCTGGCTCTGTTTGGCCTGGCAAGAGCTGGTAAACACGTCAACTCCCGTATCATTGAGGAGCGTCACCTCAAGCAAGCAGTGGTAACTTTCCACAAGCCTGTCCCAATTCAGGTAGACGGAGAAGAGCTTCCTTTTGCAGAACAGTTTGTCATTGAGGTTATTCCCGCTGCACTTTCCGTGATTGTTCCCTAGCGCACAGAGCGACTCCTGCGTCGTAGGTCGCACTTCGAAGCTTGGGCTTTGCTGGTTGCGCATTGCGAGAAGACCGGTCTTCTCGCCAAAAGGTTTAATGTTAAAGAAACAGGGGCATCTGCCAGCGCAGATGCCCCTGAATTTGTATCGTGTAAGATAAGATTTAGCAACTAGAACTTAGCGAGCTTCACGCTCAAGCAGAGCCTTAACCTCAGCTGCGGTATCAAGCTCCATAACGCGAGCAGTGAGCTCATCTGCCTCAGCCTTTGTCCAAGCAGCAATGGTCTTGCGGGTGCGCAGAACAGATGGTGCAGAGACGGAGAACTCGTCCAGACCAAAGGAAAGAAGGACTGGGATGAGCAGTGGATCTGCAGCTGCCTCGCCGCACATACCAACCATGATCTTCTCCTTGTTGCCCTCGCCGATGAGGAACTTGAGAGAACGGAGAACGGATGGCTGGTAGACCTCGTAGAGGTAGGCAACGCGATCATTGCCGCGGTCAGCGCACATGGTGTAACCGATGAGGTCGTTGGTACCAATAGAGAAGAAATCACACTCACGAGCCAACTTATCTGCAATCAGAGATGCAGATGGGGTCTCAATCATGGTGCCGACCTCAATGTCCTTGTTGTAAGCTACGCCCTCAGCGTCAAGCTCACGCTTGCACTCCTCAACAAGAGCCTTTGCCTGGCGAACCTCGTCAACAGCGGTAACAAGAGGAAGCATAATCTTGATGTCGCCAAATGCGGATGCGCGGAGAAGAGCGCGGAGCTGAACCTTGTACTGCTCAGCATTGTTGAGGCAGTAACGAATAGCGCGGAAGCCCATGAATGGGTTCTCCTCAGCCTTCATGTTGAGGTAAGGAATCTCCTTATCACCGCCGACATCAAGGGTGCGGATGATGACAGGCTTATCCTTCATGCGCAGAGCAACCTTCTGGTAAGCAGCAAACTGCTCTTCCTCGCTTGGAAGCTCCTTTGCATCCATGAACAGGAACTCGGAGCGGAACAGACCAATGCCTTCAGCGTCAGCGTCAACTGCGCCGTTGGCGTCATCTGGATTACCGATGTTAGCAACAAGCAGAACCTTGATGCCGTCAGCAGTTACGGTCTCCTTGCCGCGATAAGCCTCAAGAGCGGCCTTCTCTGCAGCATAAGCCTCAGCCTGAGTCTTGTACTCAGCAAGCTCAGTCTCAGAAGGATTAACAACAACCTTGCCATTGGTGCCGTCGACAACAATAGCGTTGCCAGTTGCAACCTCAGAAGTGATGTTAGGAACAGAAAGAACTGCAGGAATCTCAAGAGCGCGCGCAATGATTGCGGAGTGAGAAGTACGACCACCAGTCTCGGTAACAATACCTGCAACGTGGTCCTTGTCAATGTCTGCGGTCATAGAAGGAGTCAGCTCATGGCAGACAATGACGGAGTTCTCTGGAAGTGTGGAGAGGTCAACAACCTCTTTACCAAGAAGGTCAGCGAGAAGACCGGTCTTTACGTCAGCAACGTCTGCAGCGCGCTCACGGAAGAGCTCATCCTCCATGCCAAGGAACATGTTGTAGTACATGTCGTATGCGTCACTTACAGCCTGCTCAACGCAGGTGCCGCCGTCAATTGCGCCGTTAACAGCCTCTTTGATGCCCTCATCCTCTGCAAACTCAATGTGAGCACCCATAATTGCAGCAGCTTCCTCGCCCACCGTCTTGGTCATGCGCTCAATCTGTGCATTAGTCTGTGCGATGAACTTAGTTACAGCCTCTGCGTAACGAGCCTTCTCTGCAGCTGTGTCTTCAACAGTGTGTGGAGTAAAAGTAAGATCTGGATCTACGGCAACCTGAGCAGTACCGATGCCGATTCCATTGGACGCATTGACTCCCTCAAACATACTTGCTCCAATCATTGTCCGCAAAGCGGTGCGTATAGTTCTGCATGACTGCCCAAAAGGACAACAGTCACAGAGTCAAACCTATCTTTGTACAGAGTAACATTTTTTTGACCTGTTACGTTGTGAGTATCGTTAAATAAATTTCAATAAAAAACACTTGGCAAGAGAATCTTTCTTGCCAAGTGTATGTACGTTCACAATAGTAAAAGTGTTCAGTATTTCTTGCGCGGCGAAAGTACACCATCTGAAGGTTTCTCGCCAAAAGACCTAAACGATTAGCTTGTGTTACTACTCAGAATCTGCCAGCCAAGAAGACTTACCCTCGCGGCTCTCCTCTTTCTGGCGAGCAAGCTGAATCTCTTCTGCAATAGAAGCAGGCATTTCTCGGCCCATCTTCTTGTAGAGAGCAGTGACAACACGATCGATGGTTGCGCGCTTTGCGATTCCTCGGCTTGCTGCAGTTGCCGTTCCGCAAGCAGAAGCGTAGATAAGCGCAGTATCGTAATCATAGCCAGCGGTGGTCTTTGCCAAAAAGCCTGCAACCATGGAGTCACCAGCGCCAGTTGCGTTAACAAGGCGAATCTTTGCGGTTGGGACAATGTGCTCAGTGCCGTACTCGTCCAAAAGCAGTGAACCTGCGCCGCCGCAAGAAACGATAACGTTACGAGCGCCACCATCCTGGAGCTTCTTTGCAAATGGAATGCACTCTTCTGGAGTCTCTGGGCTTGCACCAAAGATACGGCCAACCTCGTGGTTGTTAGGCTTGATTAGGAATGGTTGAGCCTTAATAGCCTCCATAAGCAGCTGACCAGGAGCGTCAACAACAAACTGAATACCGCGACCAGCAAGCTGAGCCATAAGGCGAGTGTAGATATCCTCTGGAAGCGAGCTTGGAATAGAACCGGTAAGAACCAGGGTGTCACCTGCGCCAACAACATCCATGCGCTCCAGCAGCTCATCAACCTTTTTCTCCGGAATGCGTGGACCATTGCCGTTGACCATAGTCATAACAATGCCGTTAAGCTTGACATTAATGCGGGTAAAGCCTGAATCCAGCTTGACGAAGTTACTTGGAATGCCCTGACGCTGAAGATCACTCAGCAGGTATTCACCAGTAAAGCCACCGACAATGCCCATAGCAACGGTGACCTTATCAAGCTCATTGAGAAGCGTAGAGACGTTAATACCATTACCACCGCAGTGCAGCTCTTCTGATGACGAGCGGTTGGTAAAACCCATGTCCAATGTGTTTGGGTGCATGACATAGTCAAGCGCGGGATTAAGCGTCATTGTGTAAATCACGGCGAGTCCTCCGAACTACAATAAAATCATGGAGACTTCAGTATGACGCAATCCCTCGCAACAAACAATTAGAAACTAGCGACTCACAAAAAATAAAAACCCCGACGCATGCCGGGGTTTGAAATTCAAATGGTGGATCGTCAGGGGTTCGAACCCTGGACCTTGGGATTAAGAGTCCCCTGCTCTACCAGCTGAGCTAACGATCCAATTAACGTTTCGAATGGGGTGGGAAAAGGGGCTCGAACCCTCGACCTACGGAGCCACAGTCCGTCGCTCTGCCAACTGAGCTACTCCCACCATTTGGCCACCTCATGAAACGCAGCTAAATCATTATTACAGAATCAGAAAAAGATGCAAGCGAGAAACGCAGATTTTTCGAACTCTTTTTTGATTTTCTTAGAAATCTGCCGGTGCAACGGGTTTCTCGCCAAACAAAATGCGGAGAAGAACGAGCTTCTCCGCATCTAACTGAATGCGCTATACGCGCAGGTATATGGCGGTATGGCAGTGGTGCGGTGTCAAGAAACCGCAATCAACCCGCTTAAAAGCCGCAGACTGTGTCTAGAAACCATGAGCCGTAAGTGCTGTATCCAGACGATCCAGCGCTTCTTCAATCTCGACACGAGGGGCTGCCAAATTCCAACGCTTGAAGCCCTGGGCAGCCTCGCCAAAAAAGACTCCGTCGGTGAAGAAAATCTGGGCCTCAAACTGCAACAGGTGCTCGAGCTCTTCTGGAGTAAGGCCAAGGTCCCTGAAGTCGAGCCACTGGAGGTAGGTTCCCGTGATTGGTGCCAGCTTCACCCGAGGGTGCTTGGTGGCGAAGAAGTCCAGGACCAACTTCTGGTTATCGTCAACAGCCTTGATGCATGCGTCCAGCCATGCCCCACCCTTGCTATAAGCCAGCTCACAGGCCTTGAAGCTGATTGGATTGCATGAGGTGGTCTCTCGGGCCTGCAGGCGCTTCTCGAGGCGACTGCGCAGTTCTGGATTGCTCACGACGATGTTGCTGAACTGTGTGCCAGCCAGGTTGAAACTCTTTGAAGCGCTTGTGCAGGTAATGGTACGCGCTGCGACCTCATCGGAAATTGTTTCAAAGACGGTATGCGTAGAGCCTGGCATGATGAGGTCGTGGTGGATCTCGTCAGCGACCACGATGAGGTTGTGCTTAACCGCAATCTCTGCGATGCGCGTGAGCTCTTCCTTGGTCCACACGCGACCGCTTGGATTGTGGGGTGAACACAGGATGATCATGGTGTTCTTTGGCTCGGCGGCAAGTTTCTCAAGCAGGTCAAAGTCAATGTCGTAGTGAGGACCCTCTGAGAGGATAAGCGGACACTCTACAAGTGCGCGATTATTCTCCTCAACCGCCATGTAAAACGGATGGTAGACAGGGGTAAACAGAATTACGCCCTCGTCAGGCTTGGTAAACTCGGCGACAGATGCAAAAAGCGCAGGTACAACGCCTGAAGAGTTGAGCAGCCACTCAGGCTTCACATCCCAGTTGTGACGTGTCTTCATCCACTTGCACACGGCCTGCTTCATCTGATTGGTTGGCACGGAATAGCCAAGGATTGCGTCGTCAATGTACTCCTTGAGGCCCTCGACAATCTCTGGAGCTGTGTGATATTCCATGTCAGCAACAGAAAACGGTGGAATACCAGGAGCTACATCTGGATTTACGTCATACATGACGTTCCATTTTCTAGATCCAGTACCAGCGCGATCAACGCGAGATTCAAAATCGTAAGACATGTTGTCTCCATTCACGTAAGCCTATTACCAGTGTAGCCGCTTTTTCTTCCCTACTACCATTCATCTGACGAGAAAATCTTTGATGGTCTGATGTTTTTTCGATTCATATTGCTATAATGAACGACGCTATATGTCTCCTTAGCTCAGCTGGATAGAGCGTCGGTCTTCTAAACCGCAGGTCGCGCGTTCGAATCGCGCAGGAGGCACCAAAAACACCAGGTAGACGGCTTGCTGTCTACCTTTTTTGTTAGACTTTTTTACAAGTGCACCCTTTTTGCACCCTCTCTGCAAGTCAATTTAAAAAGCGTATGCCTGTTCGAATAAAAGTTTTAACTATCTAAACAAGTGGTTTACCTCGATAAATCCAAAGTTAGATAAAGTTTCCAAAATCTTTTGTTTTGCCGTTAAACTAGCGGGAATGTGGTATATTACAAATAACCGGTGGCGCAGCTTCGCTCTGCATAGAGGGAGGGCACGCCACCCTTTTTTATATTTCAGTAATAGCACTGTTTTTAACTGTAATAATTCTTTAAACATTTTCTAAGATGATACGCAGCAGACGATTTGTGTATACACACTTGCCAATATGCAGAAAAACTAATCAAAAAATTGATATGACAAACTTTGGATGTTGTTTTGGGTAAAAATCCCGTTTAGTTGGGGTTAATTTTTGAACTACGGAGTTTTATCACTTACATTTTCCCAGTTCAGAAATTTTGTGCAAATTTTCTCAATTTTGTCCAAATAAAATTGCTGGTAAAAGGCTTGCATAGAAATCAAGCATTTCTGTATACCCCAACTAAACGCATTTTTTACCATTTTGTCGTCAAATGGCGCTATATCTCTGAAAAATTCTGTTCAAGCGAAAAAATACCCGCTCGATTCCACGTAATAGAATCGAACGGGTACTGAGTCAACGAAATTACATTTGTGTGCGACGAATACACACATGTAGCGCGCGAGCGTAGCACACCAAATGTGCGTCGCATAATACGCACATGTAACACGTTACGCGCGTGCAACGTACAGCTACACAAGCTGCTACAGCAGGTACTCTGCAATCTGGACAGCGTTTGTTGCGGCACCCTTCCTAATCTGGTCTCCGCAACAGAAGAATGTCAGCGCATGAGTATCTTTATCAGCGGAAAGATCCTCGCGAATACGACCAACATAGATAAGGTCC
>CAUUFE010000027.1:0-13197 GCA_963544415.1 uncultured Atopobium sp. | reverse complement strand
CGTTTTGAAGAAGTCCATAAGAACCGCAAGCGCAAAGCCAATAAGCACTCCAATAGCCAGACCAACAAGGGATTCTAGAAGTGTAATCCCTGTATGTGTCATAAGAAGCTGAAAGTCCTTGACCAGTGCAAATACAACCTGAACAGGTGTTGGAACAAGATAATTTGGAATAATTCCTGCAACAATAACAAGCTGCCAAAGCACAAGAAAAGAAGTAAGGGATATGGCTTGCAGCGCAAACTGAGAAAGTTTTTTCATATGCCCTCCTTCTTGTAGTGCGTAAGGATGGCATTGACTCCCTACGCTGGCATTACCCAGATCAGGTTAATGGGTCGCAGCATGAGGTGCTGCCTCTCAGCCAGGCTATTTCCTAGCTCCCCGTACATTTATTATAGCGCGGACTAGCGCGGACTCCTCTAACATCAAATAAATAGTTAAACAATGCCCCGAAGCCACGTGATCTTAGCCCAACGGACTAGCCCAGAAGCTCCTTAAGTCCCAGCTTATCTGCCTCAGTAATTTGACGTACGACCTTTGCGGGAGAACCAACAACAAGAGAATTGTCTGGAATATCTTTAGTAACCAGACTATTAGCCCCAATTACACAATTATTTCCGATAGTTACACCGGGAAGCACCGTCACATTTCCGCCAAACCAGCAGTTATCTCCCACCGTGATAGGCAATGCTCGCTCATACCAAGCATTTCTCTCCTCAGCATCTAGAGGGTGTTGAACGGTGTACGCCTTAAACTGAGGGCCCACAAAACTATGAGCACCAAAAGTGATAGGCGCACAATCCATCAAGTATGCACCGTGGTTGATAAAGCTATGTGGGCCAATCTTGATATTGAAGCCATAGTCAACATTAAAAGGAGAAACTGCTGCACTCCCCTCTCCTAGTTCGCCGAGAAGTTCGGTCAAAATCTGACGACACTTTTCTTTATCACTTGGGCGAGTCTGGTTAAACTCCCAGGCTAGATCCTTAGCACGCCAAAAAGCTGCGCTTTGTTCTGCATCAGCTTCACCGCTACACCACTCACCTGCACTCATACGCTCAAGCTTTGATTTCTTATTTTCTGAATTTGCGGTGGTTTGCTTTGGATCAATATCGTACATAGCCAACTCCTTGTGCTTCTTTATGTAACAACAAGAAGTGTAATAAAAGAAGAGCCCCTGACGAGGCTCTTCTCAGCTAGTTTAAAGTTCTTGTAACCAACTACATTGCATCAAAAACATTTACCCACTTAAGCAGGAACTCTGTTTCTTTTACACGACCGCGCGCAAGCTCTGCTGCAGCAATAATGCCAAGCCAATCGTTTACATACTGACGTGTGCAGCCCTGCTTGGTGCAATAAAGATTGATGTACTTCTCGGCAAGCTCCTCATCACCATGAAGAAGCAGGTGCAGATAAGTTGTAGCGCAGTCTGCAGCACCATTGCCCTGTGTTGCATGGGCCCAGTCAAGAATTACTGGAGCGCCATCCTCGGCGAGAATAACGTTGGAAGGAACAAAGTCACCGTGGCAGACCTTAGTGTGAGGCTTCATACCGTCAAGCTTAAGCAGAAGCTCATACCTTGTAGCCTCATCAAGAATGTCTGGAATACTATTAATCATTCGGGTGAACTTATCTTTTTGGCGAGTCAGAAGTGGCGCCTTATGAGCGTGGATGGCCAGCTCAATATCAACAAACTTATTGAGGTACTCATCCTCTTTTTCTGGATGCTCTTCAATGAGCTGTCTTATTGTTTTGCCTTCAACTTTTCTGGTTGAAACAGCCCAGCAATTACCAACTTTACTAATCTCTACAAGAGATGGAACGTTGATGCCGGCCTGCTCAGCACGAGTGAGGTTTAATGCCTCATTCATAATATCAGCAGAAGGTTTGCTTCCGCTGAACACCTTAACGACTGCGTCTCCGTTGTCATACACAACTTTGTTATTACGCTCGACAATTACCTTTTTATCAGCTTTGAGCTCCATAACAACCTCCAATAAGGTACTCATGCAGATACTCACTATCTACCTAGTAGTATTGTCGTTCTTCTCTAACCTCTCCTGGCGAGAAGAACACTCTTATTGGTTAAACGGTTGGCAAATTCGGCGAACGTAAACATCCCCAGTTAAAACAGGGAATCGTCCTTCTGACAAAAATCCCCCGCTTTTTATAAAAGCGGGGGATCTGCATACTAAGTGTATGTGTGTTGCTTACTGCTCTTTACGAGTACGAGCATATGCTCCAACACCAACAAAGCCAGCGCCGACCGTTGCAAACGCAACCATAGCTACTACGCTTACATCGCCTGTATCAGGTGTGCGGTGCTTACGCTTCTTACCAGGCTTCTCTGGAGTTGGAGTTGGGGTAACTGGAGTCTCGGTGTTTGTAATGGTAAAGCCATTAGCCATATCACCAGTTATCTCAGAAGTGTAGCCCTCAATAGCATCCTCAGAAACGGTGTAAGCAATGACGTGATTATCTGCTACGTAAAGATTTACACCAACAAATGAACCGGTCCAATTGTTTGCCTCAGAAAGGACAAGGGTCTGACCAGTGTCAACACCATCAGCAAGCAGGTGAACGGTTACAGAATCCTTCTTTGTACCATTCCAAACCTTGGTTACTGGAACATCGCGAGTTACAGGAGCATCAGCCTTATTGGTCAGGGTAGTAACGTTACCGTTAACCTCTGGAGTCTGAGCAGTCCAGCCGACTACGGTTCCTTCTGTAAAGCTCAAAGTTACGTTATCAGGAAGACCGTGGAATGTATGCTCCCAGTTGTTTGCTGCAGAAAGCTCAACGGAGTCAACAACATATCCATCTGCCTTTAGATAAACAGTAAGCGTCTCTGGAATAACTGCATCTGGGTTTGCAGAAGTATCCCAAACCTTCTTAACGGTTACATCCTGAGTACCCTCTTCACCAGTAATAACGGTACCGTTGGAGCCAATACCACCACCACGCTGTGCGGTATTTCCAGAAATAATCAGCTGAGCCTTATTCTGTGCTGCGGCGATAGAGCTATAACGAAGATTAGACTCAAGAGCAAGCATATCGGTGTTGTTAACGATATTGCTTACTTCTTCAGTAGTATGACGTGCAGCAGCTGGATCAGCTTCACCAAGGATTGAAGGAAGGTTGATGGTAACCGCGCCATCCTTAGTCCAATGTGCAGAGGCACCACCAAGCATATAATCAGAAATAGTTGCACCGGCAGATTCACCTGCACCGCGAACGGTTGCAATCTCATCACCAGCACCATTTGCGGTGTTGTTGAAGAATGCTACGCCATTTTTGGAGTGGAATTCAGCTACACCAGTTGGGCAGAACCAAGCACCACCACCAATAACAGTTGCGGTATTGTTCTTAATTAGCGCGTTATTAATGTGGGCAACATAAGGAACAGAAGCAACGTAAACTGCGCCGCCTTGGTCATTTGCAGTGTTATTGATAATTTCGCCCGCGTTAAGAGTTACATTAGCAGATGCAACATAAATACCAGCACCAACACCCTTATCGCCAAGCTGGTTGGTGCCATTACTAGTGACCTTGTTTCCGTCAATAGAGCCACCATTCATGGTGAAGCCAGCGCGATAAATGTTTGGCCAGTTATTCCATGGAGCACCAACCCTGGAATAAGGAACCTTCTGACCACCAACAACACCAACAAACTGGTCGTAGGTAGCAACGCCACCGCCAGCAATGCCAGCAGTGTTGTTCTTGATGATGCCGTTATTCATAACAACGTTGCCGTTCCAGATTACGTAGATACCACCACCGGACTCAGAAGCAACATTATTTGTAATAGAGCCACCGTTGAAGGTAAAGTCTGCCTTTGACTTAGAATCACCAAACTGAGGATTACCTGCGTAAATGTAGACGCCTGCACCTTCAACAGCCTTATTGTTAGTGATATATCCACCACCCATAGTGGCTGTTGTTGTCTCACCGTTTGGATCCAAGGCATAGAGCATCAGACCACCAGAAGAATTAATGGTAGAAGAAGCATCGCCCCCAGTGATGGTTCCGCCAGTCATAGTGAAATCTGCATTTCTTACCAAAACGCTACCGGAGTACTGATTGGTAAGAGTAGTGTTCTGAATGGTACCGTCACGAAGCTCACCTGTTGCACCATTTGCAACAGTAACTGCGCCACCAAGAGCGTTAGCAACCGTGCTGTCCTGAATGGTGCCGCCGGCCATAACAAATTTTGCGCCAGCGCCAGTAGTAAGAACTACGCCGTTATTTCCAGGTGTAGGTTTTGCCTTACCGTTTTTAATAACGCCACGAAGCAAGGTAAAGCTACCACGGTTCTCAACGGCAAATGCAGTGTTGTTGCCATCAATGGTGGCGCCATCAAGAGTAACTGCGCCGCCAGAAGCAATCTTGAACATATAGAAATTAGAGCCGGTCATGGCACTTGTGATAGTTCCAGTACCCATCAACCTAATGTTCTTATTAGCTGGAACCTGGACTGGAGCAGTAATGGTAAAGTCCGCATTTACCTGAACGATAGTCTGCGAACCATCTGCTGGAGCAGCAGCAATAGCAGCCAGCAGCTCAGCCTCTGAGGTAACAGGGGTGGTTTCTGCGAGTGCTTGCTTTGCAAGTCCTCCAACGAGCGAGAGTGCTAGCACAAACGTAGCAACAATCGCCATGCTCCAACGTAAAAGCCTTTTCATGGCAAAACTCCTTGCGCTTAGGGAGCCTGTAGTGACAAAACAATAAAACAATTACTATAAAAGCGTAAAACAGTGCAACTTTAGCGTACTTTACTCTTCTTTGTCTAGCTGTTCAGGCTCTTCTGGACGATGTTTTAGGCGATCGTATTCTTCTTCGGTCAAAACATCTTCAATTCGTAGGTTAACACCAGAAACTTCAAGGCCTGTCATACCGGTGATTTTTTCGACAACTGTATGTTTAACGTCTTCAAAAATCTGAGGTGCATAAGAACCATATTTAATAAGTACAGAAACGGTAACATTTAGCGAGCTATCAGGCAGCACCTCTACAGTGACACCTTTAGCCGTATCAGATGCACCAAGTACATCCTGAACTCTGTTAAGCCAGTTTCCACGAGCACCCACCACGTTGGGGACGTCACGTAAAGCCAACGAAACGATCTTCTCGACAACTCCACCAGAGAAGGTAAGAGAGTCTGTATCCTCAAGATCTGCATCGGAAGGAACATCTGTTGTCTCTTCTGCAGGAACAATTTCTTCAGAGGTGGTCTCTTGCGAATTAGTAAGCTCTTCTGCCACAGCTCTCTCCTATCTAGTTTCTGTCCGTAAATAAGGAACGAATCTTTGCCAAAATGGTTGCCTTTCCGTCAAAAATCTGACCGATGGCAACTCCAACCAGCGCAAACAATGCAACAACTAGCATTTTAAAAAGGCCAAACGTAAACAAAAAAATTGCAAATAAGAGGCCCAAAAATCCGCCAATAATGGCACCTGGATGGTCAACGACGTATTTTTTGCACTTCTCCTGCGTCTTCTGAAAGAAGCTTTTATCCATTGTCTGTGACCTCCTTTGCATCTGGCGCTGAAATACTCAATCGAATGTCTTTACCAGTCTGCTGCGCAGAAGCCTGATTGGAAGGCTGTTCATACGTTTGCTCTTCTACAATCTCTGGTTCTGGCACAACCTCTTTTGACTGAGACAAAGACGCACCTTCTTCATCTTTTGGCGAGAAGGAACTTGGCTTGATAAAAGATAGATTGATGCTAGAAACACAAGGTCCGCACACGATAGCAAGACCAGACTGAAGAGCGTTATAGAACTCAGAGCCCTTTGCAGTGACATCAACAGGCTCTTTAGGGAGAATATCAATCTGTACAGCTACAGAATTATTCTTAGAAATCTGCACGTTAACACGGTGCGCAAGGCAAGTTCCATCTTCTTCAATGATATGTGCTGCCTGAGAAGAAATGGCATCTTTAGTGACAGAAATTGTTCCGCCCTCAACAGTGGCTACCGTGAGCTTTACCGTTTTTCTAATAAAGAGAGCTCTAAACAACACCACAACAAGGCCAAAGATGCTAATTGCTGCACAAGCGTTAAGAGCAATAAGGTAGGGCTTGGTAAACAAGAGATTAGTTGCCTGATGTGTCCAAGGACCAAACCACGTTAAAGCAAGAGCTAAAAATACAAATGCACTTGCAAGAACATAGAGTATGTAGCAAAAACGCTTGAAGCCGCTCATGGCACCTCCACTTTCTTTTATATAAACAGTTTAACCCCAATACCGGACAAAAAGAGAATATAAAAACTGCCTCCCGGCGGAAGGCAGTTTTTAGTCTGTATATACCGTTAGCAGAAAACGAACTTAAGCGTTCTTCATAACAACGGAGCGAACAACTCCCGCCGCGTCGTCACAGGAATCCAGAACAGTCTCCATGCGGTCAAAAATACGAAGCCAAGCAACGGTGTGGCGACCAGGCATTTCATCACGGAACAAGCGAGAGAGTGCGTTGTGGTAAATAAGATCTCCCTCGTCCTCAACGTGACCAACAGCAATAGCCTTCTCCATAACGGTAGGATCTTTCTTGTAATCACTCAGAACACTCAGCATCTCCTGGACCGTCTTGCTTGCGCGAAGGGTAAGTTCAGCAAGCTGCATAGCCTCTTTACGAGTGTCGTCAACGTTAAAGAGGTCAAGACGCTCTGCAACAGAATTCATTCCGTCAACAATGTCATCAAGACGAAGAGCCAAGTCAGAGATGTCCTCACGCTCAAATGGTGTGACAAAGGAAGCGTAAAGCTCCTTCATAATGTGCTGGACCTTCTCGTCACACTCACGCTCGTAGACCTTCATCTGAGGAATACGGGCAGCAGTCTCAGGATAGCCTTTCATAATGACTGCATACTCTTCAGCGGTTTCTACAATTTTGTCGCCAAACTCACGGAACATGGTGTAGAAGGCGTCCTCTTTTGGCTTACCTAGCATGAATCCTCCAATAAATTGAGTGGTTCAAATAGAACTCGTAAAAGACAGTTATACGTACTTAGAAAATCATCAGGAACAGTTTTGCAAAAAGAAAACCAATGAGTCCGCAGCCAGGGAACGTAAATACCCATGCTGCAACCATTTCTTTTGCAACGCCCCAGTTAACTGAACGAATATTTTTTGCAGCACCTGCGCCCATCATGGCGGTCATTTTTGTATGAGTTGTTGAAACAGGAAGACCAGTCAGTGTGGAAAGCAGCAAAGATGCAGATGCCGAGAAGGACGCAGCAAAGCCCTGATAACGCTCAAGCTTTACCATTTCCATTCCGACTTTTTTAATAATCTTTCTTCCGCCAATTGCGGTGCCGATAGACATAAGAGCAGCACACAGTACCTGCAGCCAGAGCGGGAACACATCTGCACCAGCAGCTCCATGACCTGCGGAAAGTGCAATTGCAAGCATAGCAATGGACATGAACTTCTGACCGTCCTGTGCACCATGCATAGCCGCAACAAATGCTGAGCCAACAACCTGCAAATGGCCAAACATCTCATCAGCGCGCTGTCGATCAACGTTAACGCAAAGCTTGTTAATTGCTTTAACAATAATCCAACCAGCGGCAAAACCTAATGTGGTTGAGAAGAGCAGTCCAATTAAAACCTTGCTCCACTCGTCCCAGTTAACAGCTCCAAAATCACCATGAATAGCAAGTGCTGCGCCGGTGAGACCTGCAATAAGGGCGTGTGACTCAGAAGTTGGAATACCTAAAGCCCAAGCTCCTACTGCCCAAGTAACAATACCAACACAGCCTGCGGCAAGAGCAACAAGAGCCTCATGGTTATTGCTACCAAAGTCAACCATACCCAGAATTGTGTCTGCAACTGCAGTTGAAATGAGGCACATAGCCACCAAACCAACAAAGTTGCATACAACACTCATGATAATTGCATGGTTAACTTTAATTGAACGAGTTCCAACAGCCTCTGCAATAGCATTAGCCGCATCGGTTGCACCATTTACAAAGATGCATCCAAAAACAAGGACAATGACAAGGGCCAAAAACGGATTGGCAACCAACATCTCAAAAAAGTGTCCGAGGGTTATCATTCGGTACCTTTCAAACCACTTTCATAACAGAACAATGATAATTGAAGTATCGTTCAATTATGTATAAAAACATTCAAATAGCCAAATATGCGCAAGTTGTTTCTTACGCCCTGCCTTCCCTCTTATGAAAAATGCAAACTGACCCGGGAGAGCCACCGAGTTAACCCAGAAGAGTTTCCTCAAAAGGACACCTCAGGTTACTAGGCAAGCTTTTTGATAATAGCTGCAGTAATTCTGGCAGAGCGCTCAGAAGCCTCACGCTCAAACGTCAAATAATCAACGCTTGAAGTAGTACCGGGCTTATCGGACATGAGCCTAATTACTACAAACGGCGTGTGGTTAAGCCAAGCAACCTGAGCAATTGAGGCGCCCTCCATCTCGCAACAATCGGCTGCAAAGGTATTGTAAATATGATCAGCAAGCTCCGATGAACTTACAAACTGATCTCCTGAAGCAACGCGACCAGAAATAACCTGCAGTTGAGGAGCTACTTCTTTTGCCGAAGCAAGAGCATGTTCAACAAGACCCTCATCTGCTGTAAACGAGAAGACCGGAAGACCTGGAATTTGACCAGCGGCAAAATTGAGAGGCCCAACGTTCATATCGTGCTGGACTAAATCAGAAGAGATAACAATATCCCCTACCTGCAGCTCAGAGTTTAAAAGCCCTGCAATACCGGTATTAATAACGTGTGTTACTGCAAACGTATCAATCAGAATCTGCGCGCATGCCGCCGCATTGACCTTGCCAATTCCCGACTGAACAACAACTACAGGGACTTCTCCCAAAAGACCTTCAACAAACTGCATACGAGCCTGCTCATAGATGCGCTCAATGGTCATCTGCTCTTTTAGCAGCGCAACCTCTGGCTCCATGGCTCCAATAATTCCAATTTTCATGTTAGGCTCCTACTCCTGCTAGCCAACTGGAACCAGCCAGGGCTCGTACAATTTTGTCACGTACACTCATTTCGCTTGCATCATCTTTAATGTGTGCGTGAATAATAACGGTAATGCCAGCATCAGCAATGCTTGCAGCTTCAACCTCAATAGGGAACGTTCTATCAAGTTGAGATGCAACAGTTTCTTGGATTGTCTCGATAATTTCTTGAGTTACTACCTCTAAATCTGCTGATGGTTTAAGCACAATAGTTACAGGAACCTCGGTTACGTCCCATCTTGTACGATGTACCAGCGTCGTTTTATTGAGTACTGAGTTAGGGATAATGTCCACTTTGCCGCCACGGTCACGCACAATGGTGGAACGCCAGTTCATGTCAATAACCTCGCCAGAAATGTTTCCAATGCTTACCTGGTCTCCTGGCTTAACCACGCCTCCCAGCATAAGGCCTAAGCCGCCTACCAGGTTGGAAATAGTGTCCTGGAGACCAAAAGACAAGGCGATGGAGGTAACTCCCAAAGCAGTCACAAACGCCGTTGGCTGAATGCCAAAAACAGGCTGCAATACCGCGAGAATAGCAAACGCCCAGATGATTCCTCGGATTATGTTGACAAAGATAGATGCCGACGGCAGTTTAGATGAATCCAAAGCCTTTCTTGAGAGCTTTATTGCAAAATGCTCAATCAAAAACGCAATGAAGAATACAACTACAAAGGTAACTACCCTAAAAATAAAATCTTGTGGAGTGAGGCCCAAAATTAAGCCGTCATGCATCAACACCATGGCTATCCCTCAATTTTGACTATCGGAGCAAAGCCCTTCATGAGCTTCTTTGTCTTATTAGTGCGTGTAAACTTGACCTCAATAGTATCGCCCTGAACTGCTAAAACAACACCTGGACCAAAGGTCTTATGAGACACCTGATCTCCCACAGCAAAGCTTGTAGAAGCGCGGGCTGGGTCCTTTTGAATAGGAGCTGGACGTGGAGCTGGGGCGCCACCGCTAGAGCGCGTACGAGAACCAAAAACGTTTCCACCATAGACTTCTGAACCACGGCCAGAGCCAAAGGTGCCATGACGGTCTCCGCGCTTGGCCCAGCCAACACCGGAAAATCCTGCGGAGCCAACACCAATAGCTTTAACGTGCTCCTGAGGAATCTCCCCCACAAAACGCGATACGGGATTAGCCTGAACAGAGCCATAGGTTCTTCTGGTAGACGCATACGTCAAATACAAGCGTTTACGCGCACGCGTAATAGCAACATAGGCCAGCCTGCGCTCTTCTTCTAGCTGAGCTGCCTCTGCCTCGTAATTTGCATGAGGGAAGATACCCTCCTCCATGCCAGCAACAAATACTGCTGGGAACTCCAGACCCTTTGCAGTGTGAATGGTCATAAGTGTTACCGCAGAGGTAGAGCCATCCAAACTGTCAAGGTCAGAACGAAGTGCCAACCATTCCATAAATGCCGGGAGCTTCTCTGCAGCAACCTGTGGATGTAGAGCTTCTTCCTGAGGTGCAGAGTCTGGCTCAGCAGCAACACCAGCAAGCGTGCCGGTAGCAGCATCAAAACCAGCCTCACTCAGCGAAGCAGCATCTTGTGCGTCAAGCGCTCCTGCTTCCCTTAGTTGTTGCAAGCTCTCAAGTGTTTCTTCAACATCGTCGTGAGACTCGTCAAACTCTGCCGCAACGCCAAAGAACTCTCGAATGTTCTCGATACGTCCATCAGCCTCAATGGTATGCTCAGCCTCAAGTGCACGAATAAGACCTGAGCGGTCAATAATTGCCTCAACTACCTCATCAAGCTCGCCGTCAATATGACGGCCGTGCTCAATAGCTGACGTAAACTCTACCAGCGCATTTCTCACCTTTGCGGTAAGAAGGCTCTCCTCCATCACACATGCTTCACATGCCGAGAAGAACGACAGGCCGTTATACAGTGCATACGTCTGAATCTTCTGAATGCTTGTTGCACCAATACCGCGACGAGGCGTGTTGATAACGCGCAGCGCGGCCATATCATCATCAGGGTTTACAACAACCTTAAGGTAGGCCATAACGTCTCTGATCTCTGCACGATCAAAGAATCGAGTGCCGCCCACAATCTTGTAAGGAACACCGGCTCTCAGCAGCATATCTTCAAGAATACGAGACTGCGCATTAGTACGATAAAACACGGCAATATTGTCGTATGACGTGCCCTTATCGTGCAGTTTTTCTATCTCAGAGCCAATCCATGCGCCCTCATCACGCTCATCGGATGCCTGATACACCTGGATCTTCTCACCATCTCCTTCATCGGTGAAGAGGCGCTTTGGCTTGCGGTGAGAGTTGTGCGCAACAACTGCGTTGGCAGCCGCCAAAATATGTCCTGTTGAGCGGTAGTTTTGCTCCAGCTTAACAACAACTGCTTCCTCATAGTCTTTCTCGAACGCCAAGATGTTTTTGATGTCTGCGCCACGCCATGAGTAAATGGACTGGTCATCATCACCAACGACCATAAGATTGCGATACTTAGATGCCAAGAGCTTGGTAATTGCGTACTGAACGCCGTTGGTATCTTGATACTCGTCAACGTTGATGTAGCGGAAACGCTCCTGGTATTTAGCAAGCACGTCAGGATACTTAGAGAGCAGCTCAAACGCCTTAACCAGAAGATCGTCAAAGTCCATGGCATTGGCTTTATCCAAACGAGTCTGGAGCGCACGATACACGCGGGCTACCACGTGATCCATAGGACTTGCTGCCTGTGCCTCTACATCATCGGGATACAAAAGGGCGTTTTTAGCAGCAGAAATCTTAGAACGAATGGAGTTGAGCGGGAACTGACGGACATCAATATCCAAATCAGACAAAATAGTCTTTACCAGGCGTTTTGAATCGTCATCATCATAGATAGCAAAATTAGGACCATAGCCAAGACGCTCACCATCTTCTCTGAGCAGACGAACACACATAGCGTGGAACGTGCAAACCCACATACCGCGAATATTATTAGGCAGCAGTGCCTCAAGACGTTCACGCATCTCTGCTGCGGCCTTGTTTGTAAACGTAATAGCCAGAATCTGCCAAGGACGAACGTCTTCATCGGCAATCATGTGCGCAATTCTAAACGTCAGAACACGCGTCTTTCCCGAACCAGCTCCTGCAAGAACCAGCAAGGGTCCTTGAGTTGTCATAACTGCCTGGTGCTGGGCAGGATTTAAACCTTCAAGATCAATCTGCATTACGCCATCCTTGTGTCAATCATTCTTAGAGTAAAAGTGTACCCCGATAACCGGACATTAATTGCGCTCGTTTCTGTTGCCTCCACAATAAAAAACCGGCCCCCAAAAGAGAGCCGGTTTATCTGCATCAATGCTGCTAGTGAACTTCTACACGTATGGCGAGAAGATCTTCTAGACCAAACGCCTGCCTTAGTTCATGGAGTTTGCCTGACGGCTCTTTGCACGAGCAACAACTGCCAGAGCAATCACGCCACCTGCAACACACGCCATAACGATGGCGCTGAGTGTGTGGTTCTCATCGCCAGTGTATGGAAGTGCAGGACCGCCATAGTATGGGATAGCTGCAGGATTTGGAGCGCCTGGGAAACTTGGTGCAAGAGGGCCACCAGGGGTACCAGGAGTGCTTGGAGTACCAGGGTTTTCTGGAGTAGTAGGATTTTCTGGAGTAGCAGGGTTTTCTGGAGTTACAGGAGCAACTGGCTCTGGCTCCCACTCTGCAACAAGAACAACCTTAGGAGTGGTGGTAGTAAGAGTTACCTGGTCTCCTGCCTGGTAGGTGGTACCGTCAAGCTTCCAGCCCTTGAAAATGTAGCCCTCACGAGTTGGGATGGTAGCAGAAACAGTCTCATTCTTAGGATCAGTGAGCGAGTCAGCGGTGTTGCTATCAATACCAAAGTAACCACTCTGTGCTGCAGGAGCACCAGTACCGCCATTTGCGTCGTAGCTAAGCTCATACTCCTGGTTCCAAACAGCAGTCAGGGTATAAGGGCTTCTCATGTTAAAGACCGTAGTCTCAGAAACATAGCGCTTATCGCCAGCTGGGTTGTTGTTTGCATCTGCAGGAACAGCAGAAGCACCAACATAGCGGAAGTGGTTATCAACGTAAGAACGCTTCCAGAACTCAAACTTATAGCCATCGCGAACAGGCAGGTCCTCAATGATGTTGTACTCAGCAAAGCCGTAAGTGCGAGGGTTATTTGGAGTCTTGGACTCTGTATAAGTTGCGTTGCCGTAGATGG
>CAUUFE010000026.1:0-13355 GCA_963544415.1 uncultured Atopobium sp. | reverse complement strand
GAATCTACTTTGAGTACCGCATTGATTGCCTCAAGCAGCAAAGGTGCGCGAGTTGTAGACAAATCATCTGGTCCGGCTTTAATTGCCTCAACCAACAACGTGTCAAAACTAGTGAGAAGATCTGGATTGTACTCAGCAAGCACTTTTCTTACCAAACGCAAAAAGAAGGTAAGGTTATCACGCAGAGGAGCTGGCGCTTTAAGCGCTTGAATAAGGGTACGAGCAGCAGCAATCTCATTCCCGCGTCGTTCAAGAAGCGACTGAGCTACTTCAGAAGTTGTTGCACCATCGATGGGTTTCTCGTCAAAAGAAGCATTGCTGGACTCTAGATTTGAATCTTGAGGATTGCCTGCCATGCTCATCCTTTCGTCACATGACTCAGAATACGTACTATCTACCATACCCTTTTGTAACAATCTTCGCACGATTGTTTGTCAATCTGTTACCTAATGTACATCGTGGACTACAATCGATATATCAAATAAAAATTGATATATCAAAGTTTCTGACCGCGCTAAAGAAGATCTTAGGTTTTACATGCTCAATCCATTCAAGAAAAGTCGTACTGCGTACAACAATTCTTCCGTACATAAGCAGGTAGAGCGTCTGCGCACGCCTCGCTATGAGCTTGATGACTCTGGTGCAAACGGGAGTCAACCTGGCATTGTGGTTACGTGGTGGACCAGACTTCTGTCTGCGGTAGTCTCTGGCGATATTGCCAATCAAGACGAGCAATACCTAGCACATCAAACGTCCCAAGACTATCTTTTTAATGCTCTTGGACAAGGCACCTGGGGTGCACTTTTCCCACTTCTGACCGTTGTCTGTTCCCAACTTGTTGGCATTGAGCAGGCAGGTCTTTTCTCCATGGCATTTGTTGTGGCAACACTTTTGCTATTTGTTGCTCAATACGGCGTCCGTACCTATCAGGTTTCTGACCTAACCGAACAGCGCAGTTTTTCTGATTACCAGATTCAACGTGCAGCCACTGTTATTGTCATGGTGATAGCTGGTCTTATTTGGTGTTTCTTCAAAGGCTACACCGAGCCCATGTTTTCTATCTGCACGGGAGCTTTGCTCTTTAGGGCAGTTGACGGTATGGCCGATGTCTACGAAGGTCGCTTGCAGCAAAAGGACAAGCTCTATCTAGCAGGACTCAGTCAAGCGCTGAGGTGTAGCACAAGTTTTATTCTCTTCACGCTTGTGTTGTTTGTTACCAGAAATCTTGTATGGGCAAGTTGGAGCATGGGTATTTGCGCCCTTGTTACCTTGGTATTTGTTTCTGCACCCCTAGCCATTCTTGAGACCGATAAAAGCGTGCGCTTCAAGCTTGCAAACATCAAAGATATCTTTGTGCAATGTTGGCCTCTCTTTTTGGCGCTTTTCCTCTACAACCTTATCGATTCGCTGCCAAAGTTTGCCATGGAAGGCACGCTCTCTTACAGCAATCAGTTGTACTTCAACGCACTTTATTTCCCTGCTCACACTATTTTGATGATCTCTACACTCATCTACAGGCCACAACTCTTTAAGCTTGCCAGTCTGCTAGAAACCTCTATTCACAATCCTGCAAGCAAGAAGCGCTTTGGCGTAATGGTACTTGCTCTGTTTGGAGCCATCGCGGTAGTCACCGCAGGTACTGCAGCATTTGTTGAGTTTATTGGCATTCCTCTTAACAGCTTTTTGTACGGCGTTGATTTTGAGCAGTATCGCGGACTTGCACGTATTATGGTAGCCACCGGCGGCCTTTGTGCTGCGATTGACTTTTTGTACCAGCTCATCACCATCATGCGAGCTCAAAAGGCAGTTACGCGCGCATACCTTATTTCATTTGTTGTATCCATCCCTATTATCTGGATGATGGTCAGCTTTACTGGTCTTAACGGCGCAGTTATTGGTAGCTTCTCCTCTATCCTCATCCTCTTCTTGCTGCTCATTAGCGAATACGCTGTAGCACGCCTAAAGAGCTAACCAACGCGGTCAAGGCTGAAGAGCTGTAAACTGCCCCAGTTTTAATGCAAAATCCCTCTGCTCCATATCCTGGAACAGAGGGATTTGTGTACACAAGGCGAGAAAACCTACAGCTTGACGAGTTTCTCGGTAAAGAACTTAGAACGAGCAAGCGCCGCCGATGGTGCAAGCAGCTGCAGCGGAACCATCGTCTGAGTCATCGTTTGAACCAGAAACATGGAAGACCTCAGAAAGGTAATTGATGATGTCGCCGGACTCATACATTGCCTTGCCGTCAATGAACAAACATGGGACCTGACGCTTACCGCCAACCTCAATAAGGCGCTCGCGAGCTGCGTCATCAGCAACGATATCGTGCATAGGAAGCTCAATGTTGTTCTGCTCCATAAAGGACATGACCTTGTGGCAGTATGGGCAGGTTGGCTTATAGAAAAGCTCAAGATTCTGAGTAGCCATAAAAACTCCTTTTGCTAGTAATTACTACTACTTTGTCTATACCCATCACGTTGCAGTTGTTTCACATGGATTTGATTGTGGCTCTCTAATGGAAATGAATCCCTGGAAAGTCCGGATCTTCTGCATAGAAATCTATATAACTCTGTTTTGCTTCTTCTGGAGCATCATCTTTAATGTGATATCCGCGACCATCATCAAAAAAGAAATCGTCGATACCTTCATCTTCTGGGGTTGTATACCAATCGCGATTGGTTAAAAAGTAAGGCGGTCTAATACATGTCATTTCTCCTCCACTCACCGAAAATCAATCAATTTTGAAATTACATATCGGCTCTTTTTTCCTAATTAACTATAGTTATATTAAATGCAAAAAGGAGATTGGAAATGGATAAATACAATTTACAACTAAGAGCATTACGTACCAAGAAGGGTTTAACGCTCACGGAGTTAGCCGAAAAAATCGGCTCAAATTATCAAGCTGTCGGGCGGTGGGAACGCGGCACAACAGAGATCACATTAGGCGACGCGTTGAAGGTATGCCGTGTTTTAGATTGTACACTCGACGAACTCGTCGGCTGGGAAAGCGTTCCTACAGTCAAGGAACAAGAAAATCGAGTGTTTAAGCTGCATAACAAGGTACAACAAGCAATCGACGAATACCAAGCGTAAAACGGTATGCGAATGTCAACGAGCGCATAAATAGTTTTACTAGTTTTCGCGGGGGGTGGCGTTAATTTTCGTTGACTTTATTTCGCCTGTTGATTTGTAAGTAAATAATGAATTAGGGGTGTTGTTATGACAGAAGTTCAGAGTGAAACACAAAAGACGCTGCAAACAAGAAAGCAGCAATTCAAGAACACTTCAATAGCAACGTTTGTTCTCGGTGTAATCGCATACGCGGTAAGTGCTGCGTTTTCGGCACGTATCGCCGAGGAAATGTCGCTAGCTCAAAGAGTGCCGACACACACAATCGCACAAAGCGCGATGACCAACTATGCCGCGGGCGCACAAATTGCATTGATCGCGGCGGGCGTATGCGGCGCGGCTTGCCTTTGTGCAATTCTGCTATGGTTCGTTGCTGATTTGCTCGAAATCGCAAAGCGCGAAAACGCTTAAACACCCGTTCCATGAACTGGTGTCAAAAATCGGCCGCGAGAGTTTGTGGCCAAAATGTGGCCAAAACGAGATAAAAATAGCCGCACAAGGCGGCTATTAATAGTTAGTGGTGCCAGCAACCAGGATCGAACTGATGACCCCCGCTTTACGAGAGCGGTGCTCTACCAACTGAGCTATGCTGGCGTGCAAAAGCGCGCTAACAACTATACGGGGAAGCCCTGCATTATTCAAGCAAGAATACTAAAGAAGCCCGAGAACACCACGAACAAGGCGCTCAAGATCATCTGCGTACTTCTCGGATGCCTCTTGAACACTCTTATGCGTAGTTCCGTGAGCACCAGCCGGATTTGCTGCAAGCGTCAAAGCTAATACGTTCATATCAAGTGCTCGGGCCATAATAACCTCAAGAGCTGTGGAAACGCCAACGTATGAAACGCCAAAGCTACGAAGCATAGCAACTTCTGCAGGAGTCTCAAAGTTTGGTCCCAAAAGACCAGCAAAAACACCCTCATTAAGCTCAATATTGAGGTCATCCGCTACACCACGCGCAAGCGTTCTTAGATAAGGCGAGAAGGCATCATTCATATCTACAAATGGGGTCTCAACATCGCGAAGACCTGCCCACTCTGCAAGCGGATTGGTTCCGGTGAGGTTAATCTGGTCAGTAATAACACCAAGACCAGTCTTTGCGTTTCCAGAAACAGCACCCGTTGCACCTGCAAAGATAATATCTTTGCAGCCTAGGTGATGGGCATGCTGAACAAGAGAGGTTACCTCAGCTGCAGAATAGCCCTGATAGAGGTGCACGCGGCCAGGATACACAACCACAGGTACGCCGTCGATAGTACCAATGGTTGCCTCAAAGCTATGACCTGCCATAGGAGAAGCGTCAACAGGGAAACCTGGAATGTCACGATAATCAATACGACGGACTGGCTTTACCAAATCAGCAAG
Source organism: uncultured Atopobium sp. (assembly GCA_963544415.1). Lineage (GTDB taxonomy): Bacteria > Actinomycetota > Coriobacteriia > Coriobacteriales > Atopobiaceae > Lancefieldella. The sequence continues at coordinate 8,858 of CAUUFE010000026.1, read as the reverse complement.
ATGACCAAGTCCGGTTCCCAAAATAAGAGCAACAGGATGCTCAACAGATGGGCTTACATTCTCAATGGTTTTCTCGGTAACCACACAAATCCCCTCCTCTAAGAGGTGACGAGTAAGTGTTCCCTCGCCAGAAACAAGCTTTCCTGAGTACGTACCATCATAAATCTCATGCACGCCACAAGACGGGCTCTTTGCCTTCAAAACGGCGAGCGTTATGTCAGAAGACGTAACGGCATTAAGAGCAATCTTAGATCCACGTTCAAAATCTTCCGTTACATCTGAGCCATCCTTGAGCCAAACACGACCTTCTCGCTGTTCCGCGGGCGGACGAGGCACAGGGAGACCTGAGGAAGTCTCGGGGCAGATCTTTGTGACGTTTACTTTTTCTGCAAGCCTTTGTACTGCAGAAACAGGCTTGGCCCCTCCGTCATATCTGACGGGGAGGCCAAGTAAACAAGCGCTAATAGCAACTTTCATTGCTTTTCAGATCCTAGAGAGCAAGAGAGTAAACAGCAATAGATGCCTTACCAAGAATCTCGTTAATCTTCTGTGACCACTCCTGAGATGCCTTGCTTGCAACAGCAGAGTACTTGCTCATTGCGACCTGATAAGCGGTCTGAGCAGCTGCATAAGAAGCGGAATCGTTGGAGATTGAATAAGCAGAGAGCTGCTTGTAGTAATCGCCATCCTGGGAAGCCCAAGTGTTGTTCTTAGCGTCCCACTCATCACCAGCAAGACCAATGATGTACTGAGCGTACTCCTGGCTTGTAGTCTCAGAGTTGCCGTCCTCAGGTGCAGTCGGTGCCTGTGGAGCATCTGGAAGGGTTGTAGTCAAAACGCTATCACGATACTTCTTCATGATGACAGCATCATTAATAAGCTTCTTTGCAACATCTTCAGAGAGCTTGTATGCAGAAGCAACCTGGCTAACATCAGTAGTCTTGAAGTTGGTCTGCATGTAATTGTTAATCTCATCATCAGTGACGGTAATACCCTTGCTCTGAGCCTCAGCAACAACAAGAGCATTGCGCACATAACCAATAATCTTATCGGCTGCAGGAACAGCATAGGTACCGTCAGACTGCTTTGCTGCGTCAAGACCGGAAGTATTCTCAATAACGTCGCGAGCAGTTACTTCTTTGGTCTGACCGTTATAGGTATAAGAAGCAATAGGAGTGTTGAGCTCACCCTCAGAAAGTGTGGTGCGACCGTTCAAAGAACCAGTAGCTCCGCCGCCGCCAAGGAGGAAACGACCGATGACAATACCAAGAGCAAACAGTACAACTGCTCCAACTCCGATAAAGATCTTTGAGTTCTTTCTTACATCAATAGATGGCATATCCTTGCCTTTCATCGCTTAATGCAACTATGCGTACGCTAATACAAATCTGTAGTTTACTCTTATTAGCATGCATAAAACATACAACCAGTAAACTCCCCCGTTTGTACACAGTCGTTTACATACAAAACAAACTACTTGGTAGCTGCAACAATCTCTTCTGAATACTGTTTGATGTATCCAGTGGCATTTTCTGCATCAAACTTCATGCGCTGAGACAGTGCTTTCTTCACGTCCTTAGAAATAGTTCCGTGCGCTAAGGCGAGAAGACCCTGGAGCATATCATGGTACTCAGCATCTCCGTGATAGCACTGAACCGCCTCATCCAAAAGTGGCCACGCCTCATCAGAATGCTTTGCAGAAGTTGCTCCGTACTGACAGAGGAACAAAAATGCTGCGAGACGCACTGTTGCTGAGTCATCGTCAAACAGAGAAGCCTCAGCAGCATCAAATGCCTTAAAGACCTGGTCACCAAAGTGAGCGCTCAGATTGGCAAGCGCATCAAGCACTTCCCAACGAGTCTGTGCTTCTGGCCTATACAGTGCATCAATAAGAGAATCAATGTGCTCTTCAAAGGCAAGAGGAGCAATATGGGCCAGCTCCGCAAGCTCATGAGATGCGTCTTGACGAGCGCGCCTACTAGCATCAGATAAAGCAATGACCAGTGCATTCACTTTTTTCATCTGTGCCATAGTTGGCTTTTTAGTAGCCTTCTTAGCAGGTTGCTTTTCTTCTTTTGGCGCCTTTGTAGAGTCCGCTTTTGCGGTTGCCTTAGTTGAAGCCTTTTTTGGCTTCTGAGCAGTTTCTTTCTTTTCTGCCATGAAACCTAAATCCTCTCTAAAACACCCTTTATTCTCTAAATCCGTCTACGACAACGGTGCCGCTTTTTTGATCCTCATGAATTTTAATAAATCCAAGACTCGATGCTTCACGTAAAAGAGAAGTAAACGAACGATATCCATAAGTTGCCTCAGCAAACTGTGGACGCTTCCTTCGCATAGTCTCCTTTAAACGAGACGCATAAATAAATGTTTCGCTTTCGCGCTCCAAAGACTCAATGGTCTCAAATAAGAGCTGATAGCAGTCGTGTTTCTCGACAGGTACTTTCTCTTTAAAGTCTGGAATTCTGCCAGAACTCAAAATATCCTCGTAGAAGATAAACTCGTCACAAACTTCAGCAAGAAGCGAGCTGGTAGACTCCTTCATACCAACGCCAATGACAGTTTTACCAGCCTCTTTAAGCTTTGCCACAAGTGGCGAGAAGTCCGAGTCACCAGAAAGCACAGCAAAGGTGTCAATGTGGTCTTTAGTAAGACACATCTCAACAGCGTCTACCGCAAGTCTAATATCGGCAGAGTTCTTGCCGGTATAAGCCCTATCTGGAATCTCAATAAGCTCAATGCCAAGCTCATGCAAGGGCGTAATAGCATTTGGAAAGCGCTGCCAATCACAATATGCACGCTTGGCAGTAATGCGTCCCTTATCAACCAGCCTCTCCATAATGAGCTTCATCTCTGGAAGATGGCCTGGCTCTTGATGACCGTTTCTCTTTCTTTTTCCTGTTCCTAGTGCCAAATTTTCATAATCGATGAAAACCGCAATAGAGCTCTGAGGAGTAGAAATATCACTCATAACCTGGGTTCCTTTGCGGCTAGCACTTAGTGGCAGCAGTGGCCGTCATGACCGTGCTCGTGACCTTCATGCTCATGATGATGTCCGTGACCATGGCACTCGCACTCGTGATCACCATCTTCATGGTCGTGACCACAGCAGCACTCGTGCTCACCCTCATCTTCCTGGCTCTCAAGAAGCGACCAGTCAAGACCAGCTGCAGTGCTCGTAGCTTCATCAGCATAAAGCAGTGAGATTGCCTGTGTGCCCTTGCGAGCGCCACCAATCTGGCAAAGCATGTCATACAGGGTAAAGGCGGTCTCTGCACCAGGGAGGGTGATCTCAAGGTCCTCAGACTGAGCAAGAGCAAGCGCAATATCCTTGCGGAAATGCTCGGCCAAAAATCCTGGCTGGAAGTCTCCCTCAAGCGACTTAGGAGCAAGCTCTTTAAGTGCGCGAGAAGAACCCATGCCACTAGCAACAACCTCAAGCATCTGCTCAACGTCAAGTCCGCCCTGCTCTGCCAGAGCCATTGCGTCGGCGTAGCCGATCATGCAGGAAGCAAGAGAAACCTGGTTACAAAGCTTTGCGGTCTGACCCTTGCCAGCGCCGCCCATGCAGAAAATCTTTGCCGAGAAGGTCTCGAGAAGAGAGCGTACTGGCTCAACGTCGTTCTCAGTTGCGCCGACAATCAGCGTAAGAGTACCGTCCTGGGCGCCTTTCTGGCCGCCAGTAACCGGACAGTCAAATGCATGCTTTCCCTCAATTTCAGCAGCATCGTGAATATCGCGAGCAAGCTGAGATGAAGAAGTAGTCAGATCAATAAGGTACGCACCCTTCTTAGCAACGCGGATAAGACCATCTGTTGCCAAGTAAACGTCTTCAACGTCAGTTGGATAACCAACCATGGTAAAGACAACGTCAGCGTCTTTTGCAGCATCTGCCACACTCTCTGCAGTGTGAGCACCCAATGAGACAAGCTCTTGTGCTTTCTCTGGTGTTCTGTTGTAAACAGTAACGTCATAGCCAGCAGAAATAAGGTGCTCTGCGATAGGAGCGCCCATAATGCCTGTTCCAATAAAAGCAACCTTTGCATTCTTGCTCAGTGCCATGTGTGAGTCCTTTCAGACTGAAATAAATATACAAACTGGGGCCGCTCCAAAGAGCGACCCCATACCTTGTACCCGTTAATTAGATTTACGAACCCTGTTAGCAATTCGGTCAGAAAGCGAAAGCTTCTCGCGGCGGTCAGTGCCCCAGAAGACAATAGCTACCATGCCTGGGCCAACGTGAGCGCCAATAACTGGTCCCACCTGACTGTGAATAATGGTAAGTCCCTCGCAGCCCTTCTCTTTACGAATCTGAGCCTCTAGCCAATTGGCGTCCTTCTGTGCGTCTGCAGAAATGATGCCAACAGGAAGCGAGGTGTCATGAGAATAGCTATCTCTAAAGTCCTGGATAAGAGACTTGAGTGCCTTCTTACGGCCTCTGCACACAGTCTTGACGGTAAGAGCTCCTGTTGAGTCATACGTAAGCTCTGGCTTTACATCAAGCTTGCCGCCAATATTTGCAGCAGCAGCAGGAATACGACCGCCCGCAGCAAGAGCATCCAAGGTCTCAAGTGTTAAGTAGCCATGAATATAGTTACGCGCATCCTCTGCCCACTCGGCAATCTCTTTTGCCGAGAGACCCTTATTGGCCTGATGCACTGCTTCAAGGCCCAAAAGCTGAGCTGCGGACGAAGGTGCACCATTGTCGACTACGTAAATCTCAAAGTCTGGGTATTTCTCTCTTACCATATCTGCTGCTTGCTCAGCTGCATAGTAGGATGAAGAAAGCGCAGAGGTAAAGCAAAGATATACCGTTGGAGTGCCCTGCTTTGCAGCACGCTCAAAGACCTCGAGGTAATGACCAGGAGTAATTGCAGAGGTGGTGTAGCGCAGCTTTTTGTCTTTGCGCATGCCCTCAAAGAACTCATGTGCACTAATGCTCTTCCAGCCGTCATCATAGTGCTCTCCATCTGGTCCCACATAAGGGAACTGGATAATATCAACACCTAGCTGTTCAGCAATTCCTGGAGCAAAGTCTGCGCAGGAGTCCATGATGATTCGAACGTTACTGGGCTTATGATATACAGCTGAAAGCTCAGTAGGCTCAAGATCTTCAAAGGCAACCTCGCTGATTTCTTCTTCGGCTTTATCTTTTTTATTGAACATCTTGTTCCTCAATCTTAGGTTTGATAATTCCATAACCGCCATTTTTACGATGGTAAATGACATTAGTCAAACCAGTAGAAGAATTAACAAAGACATAAAAATCATGGCCGAGAAGGTCAGTTTGGACAAGCGCCTCCTCTTCCGTCATGGGCTCAAGATCAATGTACTTCTCGCGAACGAGCTGGTCATCAAGATCTTCAGCTGGAATCTCAATGAGATTGGCAAGATCTTCTTGTGTAAGAGCAACTCCGCGCTCAGACTTTACATGATGACGGCGCTCAACAACTTTTGTCTTGTACTTACGCAGCTGTCTGGAAACTTTTTCTGCTGCTTCATCAATAGCCACATACATATCGTCAGAGCTAGCAGTAACACGAACAACATTGTTACGAACAAATACCGTAACCTCAGCTGTCTTTCTATCTGGATTTGAAGGGTTTTTGTCTACTCTAAGAACTACATCGCAGGACATAGGAGTGATGTCAAATACTTTAAGCGCATCACCAATTTTCTGATCTACGTGTGTGCGCAAAGCCTCAGAAATGCTTACCTTGCGTCCCGAAATCTTGATGTCCACCATGGGAGCCTCCTATCGGATACACGAGACATCTTCTAACTGATGTCTGTATAACAACAATACCCATTTGTCGGTCAATCATTCCATAAAAAGTTGAATTGAGCGGTAAACGGTTAGAGACTATTTCTCTTTATGTGCGATTAATTTTGCTCAGAGGAAGATGTAGCTGAATCAGCGCTGGTAGATTGCGTAGAAACTTCCACAAGACCGGAAATCTTATTGGTAGTTGAGAGGTGTGGCAAGGTGCCAATCCACTTGTTTCTAATAACTCCCTCGACACCGTTAGATTGAATAGCTGAAAGAGCTTGCTGAATTTGTGTAGCGAGAGCTTTGTTACTGGTTGCTACAGAAATACCAATCGTGGATGGAACGTCAACGACACCAACCATAGAAATATCTTTGTTTGCTGCTAAATAAGCACCAGCATATGCATCACAGGCCACATAATCGATGGAACCATTTTCAAGTGCTTCAAAAGCATCATTTAGGTTAGAAAAACCCTGAACAGACATGCCCGTGAGTACCTGACCCATAGCGCGCTCAGACAAAGAACCCGTTTGAACGCCAACTGACTTTCCACTCAAACTATCAGCAGTAATGTCTGTCTCTGAACCCTTATGGAAAAGAGCTGTTGCAGACTCAGCATAACCAGAAATGAGCGTACTTGTTGAGTCTTCACCACTTCTGACATCCATGACAATGTCACAGCCTGCTTGTAGGCCATCTACTGGTCCATTAACTGATACAAACTTAACGTCTACGCCTAACTGATCTGCAATTGCAGAAGCTATTTCAACGTCAATTCCCTGCAATGTCCCAGCTTCTGAGGCCACAACCATTGGAGCTGTTACTGACTGAGTACGTAGACCAACGGTCAAAGTGCCAGCTGTGTGCAGTGAGGAATCAGGAATCTTCTGCTGACGGGCTTCTCGCTTCTCTTGGATTGCCTCTTGCACTGACTTGACGTGGAACCATTTATCCAGATCAATGTTGATGGGACCAATGGAGCATCCTGTTAAAACAACAGCAAGTGCTATAAGAAGTAATACCTTAAGAGAGTTTTTACCGCGCATCATCAGAACTCCTTCTTCTATTCAGGTGTCTTTTCAGCTGACCTGGTATTTGACCCCACACTCGCATACTGGAACGTTTGCTTTGCTACCGCAGCAGCTCCACTAGTAGTTCTCTCGCCTGCGAGACCCTTTGTCTCTTTGATATAACAGGCGGTATGGCTTACTTCTAGGACGAGCCATGATCGTTTACGTGCGCACACGCAAACTTACGTGGATCCCTTTGACCTCGTCTGTCATGGACTAAAAGCTCACAGAGAACTTCGCAACCACAGACCTGAAAAGACTTATCAAGTATAGCCGTTTGCAACCATAGGTAACTCACCATACGCGAGCTAATGCGCCTACGGTTACAGAATGCACGCCTGCGGCACAAAGTACCCTTGTAGCTTCTCTGATTGATGCTCCCGTAGTTACAACATCATCTAAAAGTAAAATATTTGATTGATTAACCGGCACAGTACAAGCAATACTTCCTTTCAAATTTATCTGTCTTTGAGCGGATGAAAGCGTTCTTTGGTCCTTTGCATGAGGACGTATAAGCACGTCATACAAAGGCAAGCCTGTAAGCTGGCAAAACGATTGGGCTACAAGTTCCATATGATCAAAGCCTCTGCGCGCGTACGCTTCTGCAGTTGCTGGAATAAAGGAAACGCCATCAATTTTTGAACTATCAAAGCGAGAGGTACCGTCACGAGCTTTCCATGCTGAGGCTTCTTCAAGCGCACACAATAGAGCTGCGGCAATTACCGGCGCCAGTCGAAGCTCGTGTCCATCCTTAAGCGTCAAGATCAACCGTGCAGGAGGGCCCTTAAATCCCATGGCACAAATGACCGCTCTACTCTCCCACTGAACAGGTCGTTTCTTTTTATCTGCACACTCTGAACAAACAAGCTTCCCGTATGGAGCGCCGCAATTAGGACATGCCCACTGCTGAGAAATCCATGGCAGCTTTGCCCGACACTCATCGCAGAGGAGCTGGCCGGGTTTCTCGCACACAACGCAGCGCGTAGGAGCAAGCAGCTCAAGTGTTGAGTTTGCCGTTGCAGTAAGGATAGATGTAGGTTGCATTTTTACCCCCAAAATCTGGGGGCTGACAGTGAATACAGTCTAAATCAAAGGTCGCAAAATGGAAGGTGTTTTAGGTAAACGGAAAAAGATGGCTTATCTAAAGCTCCTACCAGTGAGATTGTATTTTGTGAGGATTCGGCTAACGGATGTTTGCCACGGAAGCCATAACAAAATCAAAAAAATAAGCGTTGCTACGCCATGTGTTAGATCAAGCGGAATTGAAGCCGCAAACGCGAGAAGAGCGGATTCAAGCGTTAAAGGATGTACAAATCCAATAACAAAGTACACGTTCATTACAAGGCCAAAGAATGGCCCGGATATAAATGCCCAGATCATAAGCAAGAAAGGTGGAAGCCTGTGGGGTTTCTCGCCTTGTTGGACGGATGTGCGTTTAGAAGATGCAGGGCGAGCTGAGGTAAAAGTTGCAAGAAGGCCTCCCAGATAGCCAACAAGCCCCCACGCATACATCTGCCATGGCGTCCACGAGCCCTGGCCAAAGAAAACGTTTGAAAGAAGCGCAGATAAAGCACCTACTAAAAAGCCCGCATGTCTGCCAAGAAACGCTCCCGCGAAGATAGCAACTGCAGAAACAGGCTTTACATATGCAAGAGGCGCAAAGGCAATTCTTCCCGCAGCCCCCAATGCGCTAAAGACGGCAGTAGGTACCAAATTGGCAACTGAGAGCTTCTTTGCCTCAAAACTTAACATAAATAATGCAACTGAAATGATTGCTAAAATAATTGAAGATACCGCGGTAAAATCGGGAAAATATATCATTTCAACAGCAAGAATAATAGGTGTAGCAAAGAGTGCCACAACCTCTAAGACTATTGATAACGTGTACCGATTATCCACAAGAACCTCACGCTTACCGTCAAAATAAAAATATCAAGAAGGTCTGTCTTATTTTGGCATAAGATGATTTGAAACTACAACAAGGAGGTCTTCATGATCTATCTGGGAAACTTTAGCTA
>CAUUFE010000025.1:0-13454 GCA_963544415.1 uncultured Atopobium sp. | reverse complement strand
GGTATACGTCTTTGTTACCTCTTTAAATTCAACAAAAGACATACGGTTCTCCTATGAGAAGAAATTCTCCTGAACAAGAAGAGGGTGCGTAAGAAACTACTCCTGTGGAGCCTCTGGTGCTGCAGGAGCCTCAGGTGCGACGGTTGTGGCGGTTGCTTCTGGAGCAGGTGCTGCTGCAGCCTCTGCAGTTACAGGAACTACGGGAGCAACCTCTGCACCCTCGGTAGCAAGAGGCATTGGAGAAACAACAACCTCTTCCTCCTCAAGATCAGCCTGACGCTGGTCAAACTCTTTCTTTGCACGAACCCAAATGAGAAGTGCAAGAAGAGCTGTGAGGAACAAGAAGCCCACAATCATGATGTTAAGAATAAGGGTGGTGAAGTTTACCGCCTGGCTGATAGAAATCATCACAGAGAGCTCAGTAAGTGCGGAAGTTAAACCAACTACAGAGAGAATGGAAAGACCCCACCTAAGACGAGGACGGAAGCCCCTCAAAAGACCTGAAACCGCAGCAAAAAGATAGCACAGGAAAATAATGTAGGTAATACGTGCAAGAATCAGAGAAATAGGGTTTGTCTGACGAGTTGCAAAGTTAAATACCGTGTGGAAATAGCTGAGATACTGAACAGGTGCAACAAAATCAATGACAACAAAAATGAGAGCCGCAATTGCTGGGATGACAATTTTTGCTTTAGGGTTCATGAAACCTCCTCGAGTTCTTTATACGACCTGTCTATTTTATCGCATAACCTTATGACCAGTGTGGTAAGTCATGAAAGTCTTTTATATGGTCTTGAGCTTCTTTTTCTCTTTCTGCTAAAGCTTCTCTTAAACCCTTCAATGCATCAAAAGGCATGAATATTTTTGCCCTATTTGACCGAGACATGCGAGGATGTCCGTAGTGCATCTGCGATGCAAATGCGTCCTCTTTTGCACCATCTTCCGCTGGCGAGAGACCCTGTCTAGGCTTCATTGGTTTCTTCTCCACTACGGTGCCCTCCAATCTGAGCGTTTCTCTGTCGAGCTGTAGCTTCTGGAAGCAAATCCATAGCTTTGAGCAAAGAGTTCTTTCCAAACTTTTTCTTTATGGCATTGATAGTATCTTGACGCTGGCGTTCTCTTTCTAAAACAGTGTTGTCCTGGAAAAGAGAAGTCTGAATACCTGAGCCCGTTTCTTCTTGAGTGTTTCCGAAGGTAAGACCCACGCGGTGCACACTTTCTGAAGGTATTACGCGCTCGTCAAAGAAAGACAAAACCTCTGCCATAAGCTCATCTCTAGAGTTAGTAGGATAAGAGAGCTTCTTAGTACCACTGCTGGAAGGAATATGTCTTCTCCAGCTCCTATAATCCCCCGTCTGCCTCAGCTCTTCCATCTGGCTCTCTGTTGCCGAGTAGCCAATATAGATGCCAATAGAAGAGCAAACCAGCTTTTGCGTTACAAGCTCTAAAGACAACGCCTCAACCATCTCTTTAAAGATAAGACGCGCGCCCTCTGTATCTCTATTGTGATCAAAGACCTGCGCCGTTGAGACAGAATGACTTTGAGACTTGTAGGCCTTAATATCCGCAATGGTAGTTGGCTCAATTCCCCATGCATGATCAATAAGGATTTCTGCATCAACACCAAATTCTTTATACAAAGGCTCTGTAGGAGCTGTAGCAAGCTGTCCCATGGTGTGAATATTCATTGCCGCAAGTCGCTTTTGAATACCTGCACCAATATGCCAAAAATCAGTTAAGGGCTTATGGTTCCAGAGTTTAAGCTTGTACGACTCTTCATCAAGCTCACCAAAAAAGTTGGGGCTGTGCTTTGCAGTGATATCAAGAGCAATTTTTGCCAGATACAAGTTTGGACCCAAACCACAGGTAGCAGGAATGCCAGTAGTTTTTGCTACATCTGCACGGATTTTCTCGCCCAACTCTCTTGCTGTACATCCATAAAGCGATAAGTACGGTGTTACATCAATAAATGCCTCGTCAATGGAGTAAACGTGGATGTCTTCTGGTGCAATGTATTTGAGATATACCGAATACACATCTGCAGAGCGCTCCACATACAGAGCCATGCGAGGAGGAGCTACCTCATAGGTAAGGTTTTTAGGAATCTCAAAAACACGGCAACGTCCAGGAACACCCAGCGCACGAAGCGCCGGTGAAACAGCCAAACAGATTGTCTTTTCTGTCCTAGTAAGATCTGCCACAACAAGCTTGGCCTTCATGGGATCAAGGCCTCGCTCAACACATTCAACCGATGCGTAAAAACTCTTTAGATCAATAACCAGGTACTGTTTTTGAGAAGGCACCATGGTCTAGATAAGCACAATGCCTTTAGAAACTTTTTCTGCCACGTCATTACCTACAAGATAACGAACAATCTCAAGACCAAACTTAAGAGCTGTTCCCGCACCCTGACTGGTAATAAAAGAACCATCAACACAAACCGCATCTTGCGAAAGATTGGCGCCATTCTCTGAAAGAAAATGCTGGAAACCTGGATTAGACGTAGCCTTCTTACCCGCAAGCAATCCACGCTTAGCATAAATTGAAGGAGCAGCACAGATTGCAGCAAGCGCACGGCCATCTTCCGCAAACGCATCAACTGCCTGCATAAGTGGCTCACAAGCCTCAAGATTAGTAGTTCCAGGAAGACCTCCAGGAAGCACCAACATGCTGTAATCATCAAACGAGACCTGACTAAGTAGCTTGTCTGTTAGAAAGGTAACCTGGTGAGATGAAGTCACGCTCAAGGAATCAGAGATAGACACTTTGTCACAGGGAATACCTGCACGATACAGGACATCAACAACGCTCAGTCCCTCAATCTCTTCACAACCATCGGCAAAAAAGACAGCAACGCGCTTGTCAGTACATGGTGTAAACATCTGACTCCCTTCTCGACTAAAACTAGTACAAGTGTACGCCTTTTTACACAAAAAAGGACACTCAAGTTTGTGCTTGAGTGTCCAAAATTTTACCCAGTTAAACTGTTGCAGGAAGTACTTGCCAAGCCCTCTATAATCTGGCGAGAAACCCTACTCCTCGCTAATGCCCTCGTTAATAGCCTGAGCAATAGCTTCCTGATCATTAGAGCCACGAAGCAGAGACTTAAACTCATCTCTCATCAGAAGAACAGCAGTCTTAGAAAGAAGCTTGATGTGAGTGGTGCCAGCCTCTCCATCTGGGACAAGCAGTGCAATGGCAACATCAACGGGCTTCTCGTCAAAAGAAGGCCACTCAAGAGGGGTGCTGTTCTTAAAGACAAAGACAGCTGCGTCCTTGATAGCAGCATCTTTTGCGTGTGGAACTGCAAAACCGTCAGTCATGCCGGTCTCGCCCATTTCCTCACGAGCCAAAAAAGCATTGTAAACAGCGTCTGCATCGTCAGTTACGCCAGCTTCCAATGCTTTATCGGCAATAAAACGCAGGACATCATTACGGCTCGCTGCGTTCTGGTTTACAAAAACATTGTCTGCCTTAACAAAACCGCTCATGAATCTTCCTTCCGTATATTTGAGCTTTTAGCTCAGTAACTTCGTATGTAGTAATAATACCCGCAATGAAACAAAATTTACCTTGAGAAACTTTACTTTAGGGCCATTCTTAAAATCTGTTGAACATCTGCTGTTTTAAGCTGCATAAAGTTGCCCGCATGATCTCCACCGCGAGCATCAATAGTGCCTTTTGCCATCTGGAGAATGTCCTCTTCCGAAGGGTCTACTCCAAGCTCGGCAAGGGAGGTTGGCATACCAATTGCATGACACCACTGATTCCAAGCTTCGATTCCCGCAAGGCCTGTAGCGGTTGGATTATGGAAGTTATTTTGAACTCCAAAAACATTAACCGCAAACTGCGCAAAGCGCTCTGGATCTTGGCTCATAACATAGCGAGCCCAACTTGCCCAAATAGCCGTGAGACCAGCACCGTGAGCTACGTCATACTTTGCGCTCAGCTCATGCTCGATTGCATGAGAAGCAAAATCGCTTACGCGACCAGTTCCGGTAAGTCCGCAGTGAGAAAGCGACGATGCCCAGAGCAAATCTGCACGTGCAGCGTAATTCTCTGGTTCTTTGACAGCAATCAAGACAGCTTCTTTTACGGTGCGTAAGAGCCCCTCGGCTAGCTCGTCAGTGAGTGCCACGTCCTTCTCGAGCGTAAAATAGCGCTCCATGGTGTGCATCATAATGTCAGCACCTGTTGATGCTGTCTGATAAGCACTCACGGAATAGGTGAGCTCTGGATTCATGATGGCAAAGCAAGGACGGCCGCTCTGATGGTGATAAGAACGCTTAAGAACACGGCCATCAGCCAGCGTAATGTTCATGACGGAAGAATCAGAGGTTTCAGATCCAGTTCCTGCGATAGTAGAAATGACACCAAGAGGAACTGCCTTTGAAACACTGACCTTATGCAAATAGAGGTCTTCAAGAGAAACGTCATTGGCCAGGCCATATGCAATCGCCTTAGCAGAATCCATGACAGATCCGCCACCGATGGCCAAAATAAAGTCAACACCCTCGCGTTTGCCCAGCTCTACAGCTTCTTCTGCAAGCTCTAATCGAGGATTAGGGACAACTCCACCACAGTCAACAAAAGCAATTCCCGCATTGCTTAGAAGCTGGTGGATCTGGTTAAGCAAGCCACTCTTTACCACGTGACTGCCACCAAAATGCACCAGCACCTTGGTACCTCCGTGAGCAGAGACAAGCTCTGCCACACGAAGTTGAGTATCTTTTCCAAAAACCACTTGAGTAGGTACAACGTACTCAAAATTAACCATGACTCAAGACCTTTCCTACCTACTCGAACAACATCTTAAGCGCGAGGTTCTTCTCCCCACCAGAATGTTGCAACAGTTCCAGGACCAGTATGAACACCAATAGTTGCGCCAATGGTAAAGATGTTGATATCACCGGTCTGTGGAAGCTTTTCTTGAATAAGCTCTTTGACAGCCTGGGCATCAGAGGCGCATTCAGAGTTAGAGATAAACACTTTACGTGCGTAAGCACTGCCCTGCTCTGCAGTTTGAGTCATGATCTCAACTACGCGAGCGATTGCTTTCTTTTTGCCACGTGCCTTCTCTTTAACAGCCAAAGAACCGTCGGCCTCAATATCCATAACAGGACAAATGTTAAGCATGCCGCCAAGCAGGCCAGCTGTCCTGGAAATGCGACCACCACGAACAAAGAAGGTCAAATCTGTTGAGAAGAACCATCCATACACACGGTGACGAGCCTCTTTGGCCCATGCAACTGCCTCGTCAAAAGACAGACCCTCGTCGCGCTTATCGGCAAGACCGTCTACCAGCAAACCATAGCCAGAAGATGCCTGAAGAGAGTCGACAACCTCGATCTTTCTGTCAGGAAACTCCTGCTCAATTTCTACCTTTGCCTGGCAAGCAGACTCATACGTTCCAGAAACGCCAGAACTTAACGAAACATGAAGAACGTCTTTGCCCTCCTCCAGGAAAGGACGCCAGAAGGCCATATATTCACCAATTGATACCTGCGAAGTGCGGCACTCAGCGCCTGCAAGCATCTTTTTATAGAGGTCATCTGGTGAATTAGTGCGACCAAAGTCATCCTTGCACTGAACACCATCAAGCTCGTAGTTGAAATATACGTATTTCACATCACGTGACTGAAGGTACTTCTCACTTACATCGGCCGTAGAGCAACAGGTCAGAACGTAGTTGGACATACGAGTCTCCTTGAAATATCTTCTTGCATAAAACAATCGCACACACTTATTTTTCTTGCAGATGTGAGTATACTTCTAATCTCATTTTTATGCTGCTTGTGGGGCGCTTCAAGTGCAAAATCACGTATACTTGCACGCGTTTGATTTTCTCAAATCACTACCTATACCTTAACTTTTACCTTCGACGGGAATGGATAGCGCGTGGCATCAACAGATCTTTCTACTAGAAACTCTTCCGGACTCACACTAGATACTTCTTCTACGCTTGTATGGAAGTTTGCTCTTCTTATCTGCGCACTTATCTGGGGTGGGTCATTTGTCGTTATCAAAGATGCAATTAGTTATATCTCGGCAGCTTGGCTTATGACCTTACGTTTTGTCTTTGCCGTAGGTATTGTTGCCATCATCTTTAGAAAAAAACTTAAAGAACACTTGAATGTCACACATATCAAATACGGCGTGCTCTTAGGCGTTCTTAACGGTCTAGGATTTCTGTTCCAAAATGGAGCTCTTGCTTATACCACTGCAGGTAAAGCTGCTTTTATTGCATCAATTTATTGCGCGATGATTCCGTTTGTAAACTGGCTCATTGCAAAGAAAAAACCTCATGGAACCAGTATTTTTGCAGCCTTTTTATGCGTAGCTGGCATTGGTCTTATCTCACTGGGCACTGATTTTTCGTTCTCGTTTGGCTTGGGCGAGCAGATGACATTGCTCTCAGCCATTATTTTTGCCTTCGTTTTTGTGCTTACTGCCGAGCTTGCTCACAAATACGACATCATCACACTTACGGTGGTGCAGCTTGGCGTGAGCGCCATCCCCTGCCTTATCTACGCGCTTTGCTTTGAGACCGTTCCTCAGTTTGCGACATTGCCCATAAACGCCTGGGTTGCCCTGGCCTACATCACTCTTATTGCAACAGCACTAACCGGCGTTTTGCAGAATCGTGCGCAGAAGTCTGTTGCACCTGTTCAGGCTTCTCTGATTATTTCTCTGGACAGCATTTTTGCAGCAGTTTTTGGCGTCATCTTCCTTGCTGAGGTTATTACCCCCACAATCTTCCTCGGCTTTATTGTTATCTTTGTTGCAATCTTTATCAGCGAGCTTGGCGAGAAACCCGCAGAGCCTCAAATCTCTTCAGAAAGCTAAGGCTCTCTATAAAACGCACCTAAGAAAAAAGCCCGCAGACGCGGGCTTTTTGAATGCGATAAGCAGCTTTTACATCTCACGAGAGCTCAGCATTGGTCCGTCAGACCAAAGGGTAATCTCTCCTGAAGCCAGTGTTTTAGGAACATCAATAAGGCGCTGGTTGGAAGAGCCTCTAAAGCGCAGCGTAATGTCGTGAAGGCTCTGAACCCATGGGCCATCTACCAGGACATCTATACAAGACAGAATGCGGTCAGTGTACTCTGTGTGCCACTTTCCCTCAGTCAGCTGATCCCAGGTGTGACCTGAATACATCCAGATACTCTTTTGAGGATAGGTAGCTCTGACCTTCTCGACAAACTCAACAAGGCCTTCTTGGTTTTCTGGCTCAAATGGCTCTCCGCCCAGAATGGAAAGACCGTTGATATAGACAGGTGCAAGTGAATCAATAATCTCTTGCTCAACTTCTGGAGTGAACTCTCCTCCACTCTTGAAGTCCCATGCCTCGTAATTAAAGCAGCCCTCACAGTGCAGACGACAGCCTGAAACAAACAGAGTTGTTCTTACACCAACACCGTTTGCAATGTCTGAAAACTTAATATTTGAATAGTTCATACATAACCTTTGATGGGTAACTTCCACATATTTTGGATGTTACCTGATAGAGATAATAAAAACGAGCAGAAGGGCCAAAGCGCTCTTCTGCTCGTTTGTCTAGTACATAAATCTTAGAGGTGAAGGACGCGGTCCTTGATCTCCTGGGTACGGCCCTGGTTCCAGAACTGGGTACCAATGTAGCCGCAGGTACGACGAGCAACATTCATCTTGGTCTGGTCACGGTTGCCGCAGTGTGGGCACTCCCAAACCAGCTTACCGTCCTCCTCGACAATCTGAATCTCACCGTCATAACCGCACTCCTGGCAGAAGTCAGACTTGGTGTTGAGCTCTGCATACATGATGTGGTCATAGATGAACTGCATGACGCTGAGAACAGCCTCGATGTTGTCCTGCATGTTAGGAACCTCAACATAAGAGATTGCTCCACCTGGGGAAAGACGCTGGAACTCAGACTCAAACTGGAGCTTCTGGAATGCGTCAATCTCTTCTGCAACGTGAACGTGATAGCTGTTAGTGATGTAGCCCTTATCAGTGATGCCAGGGATAACACCAAAGCGACGCTGAAGTGCCTTAGCAAACTTGTAGGTGGTGGACTCAAGAGGAGTTCCGTAGAGGGAGTAATCGATATCCTCTGCTTCCTTCCACTCGGTGCACTTATCGTTCATGTGCTGCATAACCTGGAGAGCAAATGGAGTTGCCTCTTTGTCGGTGTGGCTGTGACCAGTCATAGCCTTAACGCACTCATACAGACCTGCATAGCCAAGGGAGATGGTGGAGTATCCGCCGTAGAGCAGTGGATCGATAACCTCACCCTTGTCCAGACGAGCAAGTGCGCCGTACTGCCAAAGGATAGGAGCAGCATCAGACAGGGTGCCCTTCAGGCGATCGTGACGAGCACGAAGTGCGCGGTGGCAAAGCTCAAGACGCTCATCAAAGATCTTCCAGAACTTGTCCATATCGCGACCAGCAGAAAGAGCAACGTCAGGAAGGTTAATAGTTACAACACCCTGGTTGAAGCGGCCATAGTACTTAGGCTTGTTTGGCTCATAGTTCTTAGCGCGAGCAACGTTGTTGAAGCCATTACCAGAACGGTCTGGAGTCAGGAAGGAACGGCAGCCCATGCAGGTGAAGGTATCGCCCTCGCCTTCCTTCTCGCCCTTAGAAAGCTTGTACTCCTTCATCTTCTTCTCAGAGATGTAGTCAGGAACAAGACGGCGAGCGGTGCACTTTGCAGCCATCTGAGTGAGGTAATAGTACTTGGAGTCCTCGTAAACGTTGTCCTCTTCAAGAACGTAGATGAGCTTAGGGAATGCAGGAGTAATCCAGACACCCTCCTCGTTCTTTACGCCCTGGTAACGCTGACGGAGCATCTCTTCAATGATGAGTGCAAGATCCTGCTTCTCCTGCTCATTCTTTGCCTCGTTGAGGTACATGAAGACGGTAATGAAAGGAGCCTGACCATTGGTGGTCATGAGGGTGACAACCTGGTACTGAATGGTCTGAACGCCACGAGAAACCTCGTCACGAAGGCGCTTCTCAACCATCTCGTTGAGCTGCTCAGCAGAAAGCTCAACGCCGACGGAGTTCATCTCCTCCATAACAGTCTTGCGGATCTTCTTACGAGAAACATCAACAAAAGGAGCAAGGTGAGCCAGGGAGATGGACTGACCACCGTACTGGCAGGATGCTACCTGAGCAATGATCTGCGTTGCAATGTTGCATGCAGTGGAGAAGCTGTGTGGACGCTCAATCAGAGTACCGGAGATAACAGTGCCGTTCTGCAGCATGTCATCAAGGTTGATGAGGTCACAGTTGTGCATGTGCTGTGCAAAGTAATCGGAATCGTGGAAGTGGATGAGACCCTCGTTGTGAGCAGCAACAATATCCTCTGGAAGAAGCTCACGCTGAACGAGGTCCTTAGAAACCTCACCAGCCATGTAGTCACGCTGAACGGAAACAACGGTAGGGTTCTTGTTGGAGTTCTCCTGCTTGACTTCCTCGTTGTTGCACTCAATCAGAGACAGGATCTTATCATCGGTGGTGTTCTTGTGACGCTTCTGGTTCTGGATGTAGCGGTAAATGATGTACTTACGAGCAACCTCAAAGCGGTCAAGAGCCATGAGCTGATCCTCGACAAGGTCCTGGACCTCCTCGACGGTGACGGTGTGTCCAGCCTTCTCACACTCATCGGTGACGTTGAGGGAAGCAAACTGAATCTCACGCTCAGTCAGGCGCTGATCCTCAGGGACCTCTGCGTTAGCCTTAGCGATTGCGTTAACAATCTTCTCTACCTCGAAGGTAACCTCTGAGCCATTGCGCTTGATAATCTTCATGTGCAAACTCCTTGAACAAACGTTGGTGAAAGCAACGCTTTCATGCGTGTTTAATTGGATTATCACTGCGGTTCCTAAGCTTTTGCCTAAGCGAAGTGGTTGGGAACCCGCTTGTGTGATGGAAACTACTATGCCACAACTTATAGTGTTTGGGTTCGAGAACTATAACAATATATTGTGAAATTTCCACACGAATACAAAATTATGTATTGACACGTTATGGCAATCAATATCTCTGCAGGTAGAAAATTAGCTAGAAACTTCGCTAATTACAAAATTTATTAATGGTCAAAAAATAATTCGATTTTTTGTAAGTAGGCATTCGTCGCCTTTCACAAATGCCCCACAATTCGCCCTTCGGCGCTCACTTTTGTTGAGCATTGAGGCGACAAAAAAGCCGACACAAACTGTCGGCTCTGAGTCTTACTCAAGTGGAGGCTGTGGACGCCAGGTTGCGTCTTTATAGATAAGGCGTGCATCCTTCCAGCCCTTTATAAGGCGAGAAAGACCAGACGAGAAGTGCGCTCTGTCTACCAAAATGAGTCGAATAATCTCTTTTGCAAAGGTCAGCGCGGTACCAACACCAAAGAGTACAGGGTTGTAATCACCATGAACCTGGAAGTAACGAGCAATATAGCCGCGGTTACGTGTGATGTAATAGCGTGTCATGTCAGAGGTTGAATTAAGCTGGCGCACAGAACCAATACTCTGACCAGGAACTTCTCGACATCTTGAAAGAACAAAGTCTGGAATCAAAATAGGCTGCGTCACCTTGCTGGCCAAATAGCCATATAAGGCGTCATCCCAGTAGATAAAGAAGCGCGCGTCAGGTAGGCCAATCTTCTGCACTACAGAACGCTTAAAGCAAGCGCCCTCAAAGCACATCACATTGCACTCGCGATAAGGTACACCGTCAAAGCCGGCCTTTGCCAGCGGATTGTAGATGCCCAGGGCAGTGCTAAAGCGATACTGCCAGAAGAAAGGACCACCATCAAAGTCGTAGCGCTGACCTTGGATAACCTCAGCCTTATCTGACCATGCGTCAAGCTTATCAAGACCATCAGGCAGCACAGCTACGTCATCGTCCATAACCCAGAACCACTCGGCACCCAGCTCATAACCTACGCGTACACCCTCAGAGAAGCCGCCGGAGCCTCCAGTATTTTGCTCCATAGGGACATAACACACACGATTAGTGCCACCGTGAGCATCGGGATCATCAGTGGTTTCTCCCCACGTGGTTTTGACCGCCTCCGAAAACTCCGACACAAGCGAGGCTGTCTCAGAGGAGTTTTCGTTGTCCACAACAATGATGCGCCATGGAGCCTGCGTGAGCTGCGTAATGGAATTGAGCAGGTTGGAAAGCAGTTCCTGGCGTTTAAAGGTGACTATGACAAGGGCGGTGCGCTTCATATTTCCTCAAAATGTGACTTCGTGAGTGAGTTGATGCCTATATAGTATAAAGCAGCAATCAAAAGGAGTTTAGATGAGTCACGCTCAAAACCACCAACCTTTGGTTTCTCTTGTTGTGCCCATATACAACGTTGCAGACTATCTGGAGCAATGCCTGGCAAGTATTCAATCACAGAGCTACACAAACCTGGAGATTATCTGCCTAAACGATGGCTCAACTGACTCGTCTTTAGCTCTTTTGGAAGCATACGCTGCCCGTGATGGTCGCATTGTCATCATTGACAAGGAAAATGAAGGTTACGGAGCAACGTGTAATCGTGGCATCGCCGCAGCTCACGGCTCATGGGTGGGTATTGTTGAGCCTGACGATTACCTTGAGCCAACCATGATTCAAGAGCTTGTTGATCTTATCCAGGCAAACGGCGGAGAAGACAAGGTAGATATTGCGCGCTCAGCCTATTGGCGCGTGTTTGGTAATCAGAAAAATGGCCATGCGGGAGCAAAGTCGCAGTTTAGAGCTGCTGCCGGCGCTGCCGAGTACAGAGTTCCCTGCGCATATAAGGGCCGCGTCAAACCCAAGCAGCTGCCTTGTTCAATTGATCAGATGGCACAGCTTCTGCTGCACCATCCTGCCATTTGGACGGCGCTCTATCGCAAGGAATTCTTAACCCAGAACAGCATAAACTTCAAAGAAGTTCCTGGTGCTGGCTGGGTAGACAACCCCTTCCTCATTGCCTCGCATTGCTGCGGAGCTCGCATAGTGTACACAGACTCTGCGCTCTACAACTATCGCGAGAATGGCTATGCAGAAGCTGCTACCTTTGCGCAGCGTCAGCCTAAAATTCCGCTTGAGCGCTGGAACGACATGATGGATGTTGTGGACGCACGCAACATTACCTCAGACGTGGTCCTTAACGCGCTCACACTGCGTGGTATCAACTATGCACTGCTTACAAAAGGCGCGCTTACCTGGCGAGAAGAACATGATGCTGCAAGTGAGACTGACTCAGAAGTGCTCGATCTTCTCGCCAAGAGCTTTGAGCGCATGGACGCAAAGCGCGTATTTGAAAACCCAGCAATCTCAGGCTCTGGAAAAGCTTTCTTTGCACAGGTGCGAGGTATTGCTCTGCCAAAAAATAACAAGTTTGCACGCTATGCATATCTAGCCAAAGAGGGATTTTTCCGTGTCAAAAATGACGGCATAGCACAGACGTTTAAATCGCTCATGGACAGGCGTTAAGACTGGCCCTAAAGACTGGCCCTAAAGACTGGCTCTAAAGACTGGCTCTAAACACAAATCGCCAGGCTGCTCTAGAATCACACACTTAAATTTTGATGCTACTTCTGTGTCGCTGAAGCTTATGCAAGTGGAATGCGCATAAAACGTGCATACCATACGGCTCTGCGTACATAGGCATAACGAGCTCGTGTTGTAGTAGACAAAATAGCACCAAGCAAGGCATGAGCTACCAGTCGCGGAGAAGTTGCTTCAGTGACAATAAGGTGCGCTACAGGATTAGAAAGAATCTTAACAATAAAGTTTTCTTTTTCCTCATGGCTGAGCTGGGATTCTTCGCTGAATACAGGATACATATTCTTAAGAAGTTTGCTAATCAGGTAGCGGCTAATCAACTTTTGAACTTTTTTAGAGTTTGCAAAGCCAAGATGTTTGGCAAGGGCCATGAGCGCCTGACGTTCCTGAGTAAGTTCATCCATAGAGGCAGCAATAGTTTTTTCTTCCTCAGAAGATTCCGCTGGTACATCAACAAAAATTGCTTCTGGGGCGTATGTAACATGTTTTGCAATCTCAAAACAGTAGCCAACAAAACTGCACTCGCCATCAGTTTCTGGCTCATGCTTAATCTCGGTCAGAATACGCGTTGAACACAACTTTCCGCTCATAGAAGTCAAATAAGGAAGTTGCGACTCCTCAAATACCTGCAACAATGTAGAAGCTTTTGAACCAAAAGACTTTTTGCATTCCATAGGTGAATTGGCAGTTTTCATATGCGCAATAACAATATCAGCCGCTTTAGGTGAACCAACAGGACCCAAAGCGGTAGCTGCAGAATAAAGCTCCTGCAAAAGGTGGGAGTTAAACCTATAAGAAGGCTCAGTGGTAAGCGTATAGGCTCCGCGAGCACGACCCTGAGCAATCTCAAGCGCAACAAAATGGCTAATGCCCGATTGGCACAAGACATCTAAACGAGGCTCTTGATTGGCAAGGTTATCTAACATGCGAGCAAT
>CAUUFE010000024.1:0-15061 GCA_963544415.1 uncultured Atopobium sp. | reverse complement strand
TTGAGTCGAGCCTTGCTGCAACGGCAATCTCGCGAGAAAAACGTGCAGCTCAGGCCCCAGCTCCAGCTCCTACACCAGCAGCTCCTGCTGCGCCAGTTGCTCCAGCTCCTGAACCAGTTGTGCAGCCCGCTCCTGCACCTGCTCAAGTTCAGGCGCCCACGCAGGCTTCAACAACAGCTTCTGTTGCACAATCTCCTGCAGCTCCAACGCCAGCACCAGCACCCGAGGCGTCATATCCAATGCCTTGGGATGAACCTGCGTCTGCCGGAGCTCCAGTTGAGGCTCCTGATTATGATCAGGTTCCTTACAGTGATGAGGATGTAGCTGCGGTTTTGAATGGCTCCGTTGAAGACGTTGCTCCAGCTCCAGTTGCACCTGCGCCATCGGCTCCAGTTGCACCTGCACCAATGCCTGCGCCTGCGCCTGCAGCGCCAGCGCCTGAACCTGAGTCGGCCCCGGCTCCAAAGCCAGCTCCAGCGCCAGCCTCACCAGAGGACATCGCGGCTCGCTCAGCGCTTCCTCCAGAGCTCAACAACGTGGCGGACATGCTCGAGAAGGTATTTGGACCAGCGGTTTCTTTGTCGGTAGAGAAGAAGTCGGACGCGAGTGCGCCCTCGGACGCAGCAGCTCCTTCGGACGCTGGAACCTCTGCTTCCGCAGATCCCGCAAACAACTAGAACTTCTCGCGATATTCTCGCGATATGACGCTTTGGTGCATGGTCCTTCGTGCGCCAGCGCAAAAAGCGCAACTTGTCTAAAATAGATACGACGATAGGAGAACATATGGCACGTGGTGGATTTAACATGGGCGGCATGAACCGCAATCAGATGATGGCTCAGGCTCGTAAAATGCAGGAGCAGCTGCTGGAGGCTCAGCAGAAGGCTTCTCTTATGCAGGCAACTGCAAGTGCTGGTGGCGGCGCTGTTAAGGTAACCGCATCTGGTGACCTGCGTCTGACCAACATTACCATTGATCCTGAGGCAATTGATCCTGAGGACATTGAGATGCTCCAGGACATGATTCTGGCTGCTGTAAACGATGCACTTGAGTCCGCAGAGTCTCAGGCATCTGCCCAGATGAGCGCAGTGACCGGCGGACTGAATATCCCAGGACTGTTCTAATCCATGGCGTTTGATACCACAAACGATGGTCGTGCGCTGCAGCGCTTGCTTGACGAGCTAGGCCGCCTACCAGGCATTGGTCCAAAGTCGGCTCAGCGCATTGCTTACCATCTTCTAGAGGTTGATTCCGAGGAGGCTCGCCGTTTGGCGCAGGCTATCTTGGAACTTAAGCAGCAGGTGCATTTTTGCCCTATCTGCTTCAACTATGCAACGCGCGACGAATGCGACATCTGCCTGGACTCTTCCAGAGATCGCAGCAAAATCTGCGTGGTCTCCGAGCCTAAAGATGTCTCGGCAATTGAGCGCACCGGCGCATTCCACGGCCTCTACCACGTTCTGGGCGGCGTTATCTCGCCTATGGACAAGATTGGCCCCGAGCAGCTCCACGTGCGCGAGCTGCTGTCCCGCCTGGCCGACGGCACCGTAACTGAGGTTGTCCTGGCAACTAATCCGGACGTTGAGGGAGAAACAACCGCAACGTACCTCTCCAGAACTATTAATCCGCTTGGTGTGACGGTTACCCGACTGGCAAGCGGACTTCCTGTGGGCGGAGATCTTGAGTACGCAGATGAGGTAACATTGGGGCGTGCAATTGAAGCGCGTCGGGAGGTTTAAGCATGGCTAACCACATGAGAACAAGTTCATCTGGCGAGAAGACCCCTGAGGCTTCATCGGTTGATCTGAAGAACATTTCTACACTTCGTGCAGGTCAGGGTGCACAAATTCCTCAGAGCCCACGACAGGCCGACAACACGCCTGAACCTCCAAATAGAAAATCGGTCATTATCCTGGTGGTCGCGGCTATTGTTGCGCTCGCTGCTCTGTTCTTTATTGTTCGTTGTGCTACAAGCACTAAGAGTGAATCTGCAAGTCAGCAGCCAAAGCAGACCCAGTCCGCTTACGCTGACGAGAAGCAACAGGACGAGCAGTCGGTTGACGGCTCGGTTACCTTCCACGGCTTGAAGTATTCCCTGGAGAAGCAGAGCGACGGTAAAACCGCTGTTGTTCGTACGAGTGATTCAGGAACAAAGAGCGTTCTGTTTGAGGTAGAGGGAACTCCTACCAGTCTGATTCTTTTCAACGACACCATTTTGGTTCCAGAGAATCGCGAGTCTGGCTGGGATGTTGTCGCATGTGCCCTGGTAGACGGATCACTTCCAACTCTTATTGCCGATAAGGACGGCAAGGCTGTTGGTGGTAACGGAACTATCACTGCAGCTACGCTTGATGGAACTACGCTCAAGGTAACTGATTCCACAGGAAACACCACTAGCGTTGCTCTTCAGTAGAACTTTCGTAAGGAAGTTGTGGATTTCTAGTGAGCGTTCACGCTTCTGAACTGCGGTTATTCTCGCCAGGCGGTTATTTTCAAGAAAATTTTCAAATTCGTTGAAAATAACGCTAGACAAGAATAAAAGTTCCCTGTATTATTTCAATTCGCAACAAGGCGTCCGGGGTATTAGCTCAGCTGGTTAGAGCGCCGGCCTGTCACGTCGGAGGTCGCGGGTTCGAGCCCCGCATATCCCGCCATTGCATGTTCAAGCCCTCTTCGGAGGGCTTTTTCATTAGTAAAAAAGTCCAGCATAAAAGATTTAAATTACATCTTTAATTTGTTGAAACCAAGTCAGAAAATAAAGCATTGTGTGCTATCTTTACATCAGAATGTATCTAAGTGCTTCTGCTGAAGAAACATTTAAATGCAGAGGTAAAGTGAGGTGGATTGTGCGGGATCAGAATACTTTGGATGCGCTGTCGCAACGCGATAGTGCAAATTCCATATCCGCAGAATCTGCTAACACAGAACACACTTCAGATTCGATCAAGAAAATTGCTGTTTTTGATTTTGACGGAACCGTCATTTCTGGACAGTCAGGACTCTTGTTCTCTGCGTATTTGCTCCGCCGTCACTTGTCTTCAATTTCACGCACGTTGAAGCTTCTGTGGTGGGGAACCCGCTACAAGCTGCACCTTCCTCAAAGGCAGGAAGAGGCTCGCGAGCTGGTTGTTGGTGCGCTTACGCAGTATAGCGTTGAGTTTGCAAATGCTGTCATGCACGATTTTCATCGCGAGGTAATTGAGGCGATGTATCGTCCTCAGGCGCTGGAAGAGGTGCGTCGTCGGCAGGCAGAGGGTTGCTGCGTGCTGTTGGTTTCAGCAACGTTTGAGCCTATCGCGGAATTGGCCGCCCAGAAGCTGGGAGTGGACGCGTTTCTCGCCACAAAGATGCAGGTGGGGGCAGACGGACACTACACCAGCAAAGTTGACGGCCCCGTGATTGAGGGCGCTCAGAAGTTGGTCTCGGCAACCGAGTGGTGCAACCAGCGGTTTGGCGAGGGCAACTGGGAGATTGCGTACGCGTACGGCGATCACTACTCGGACGCAACGCTTTTATCGGCAGCACAAACGCCGTGTGCCGTTTGCCCAGGTCCAACGCTTGCCAGACTTGCAAACAAGCGCGGCTGGAAAGTTTTGAACTGGTAGCAACGATAGAGCAAGACGCAACGACTGAACTAGCAACTGAACTAGCAATAACTGAACTAGCAACAAAGATTAGCCTGGTCACAAGCCAGATAAGTGAGAAAAGCAGTCCCTCAAGCGGACGCACGAGGGGTACTTGGAGAACCAATGGAAATTTCACGCAAAACTGATTATGCAATCCGCATGCTTTCTTCGCTGGTGAGAAGCCCAAAGAAGCTTCTTTCTGTTCGTGATGCTGCAGAAGAAAACGATATTCCATACTCCTTTGCCCGCTCAATTCAGCATGACCTGGTCATCGCAGGCGTCATTGTAAGTACGCGTGGCGCCCACGGCGGCATGATGCTGGCCATTGATCCTACTGAGGTGAGCGTTCTTGATATTGTCGAGGCAGTCCAGGGACCTGTTTTTATTTCTAGCTGTGAGTGGGCAGGTCCTAATAACGAGCCATGTCCTCGTCATAATTCGTGCTATTTTGGGCCCCTTTGGTGCAGTGCCGAGAAAACCTTGCGCAACTTCTTTGCTTCAGTCACATTACACCAGGTTGTTGTCGAGGGCCTTATGCCAGAGATGGTGGGAGAATTCCAGCTGGTAAAGAATGAAAACGCCCTGCGTAACGAGCAGATTATCCAGAACGCCACTGCAGCTATTGAGGCTGAAATTACTGCAGGCACCTTTGATAACCTGCTTGATGGCGAGGTTGTTTCTGCTGAGAAAAAGCCTTACGAGTTCAATATTGGTCGATAAGAAAATCTCACACACAAAAATGAGTGGCGAAGTGGAACCCGTATCAGAACTCACTCCGGAACTGCGTGCATTTGTCGAGTTCGTAGCCAAGAAAGGTCGCGAATTGTATCGCGATTTACCTTGGCGTCGCACGTATGACCCGTATGCTATCTGGATTTCTGAGGTTATGCTTCAGCAAACGCAGGTCAGCCGTGTAGACGGTCGTTGGCAGAGATGGTTGGAACGCTTTCCAACGGTCGATGCGCTGGCTGCCGCCGCACCTTCGGACGTGCTTGAAGAATGGCAGGGTCTGGGCTACAACCGTCGTGCCTTGTCCGTGCATCGAGCTGCTCAGGCAATTTCTGAGGCCGGTGGTATCTTTCCACAAGATCCAAAGGAGCTGGTAAAGCTTCCAGGCATTGGTCCGGCCACTGCTGCGGGTATTCGTGCGTTTGCGTTTAATCTGCACGGTGTTTACCTGGAGACTAACGTGCGCACGGTCTTCCTGCACGAGCTGTATCCCCAGGCGGAGGGCGTACCGGACTCTGAGCTTGTCCCGCTGGTAGAGCTTACGTGTCCTGCAAGCGTTGCGAACGCCGCGGACGCCGATAGCGCTGCGAACGTTGTGAACGCCGATAGCACTGAGAACGCTGTGAACGCCGACGGCGCCGCGAACGATGCCACAGCGGAGCTCACACCACGTAGCTGGTACTACACCCTTCTCGACTATGGTGCGTACCTGAAGAAAACCATTCCCAACCCTTCGCGAAGGTCAAAAAGCCACGTCAAGCAGTCGCGCTTTGAGGGATCACATCGGCAGAAGCGAGCTGAGCTCTTGCGCGTTCTTCTCGCGCATAAAGACGAGGGAGGAGCGGAGTTTGAAACGCTTCACCAGGAGCTCTGCCAGATTGAGGCCAATGCGGGGCGAGAAACCCTTGATGAGCAGGTTACCCTTGGCTTACTTGAAGAACTTGCGAAGGAAGGCTTTTGTCAGAAAAATAATGAATACTGGTTGCCCTAAATGGTTATAATTCATAGTGCTGACGAAGGGGTCAGTATATGAGCATAAATGCTAATGATTATCATTTGCATTTGTTTGCTAAAGGTAACACAGCGCTACCCAGGCGCTTAACATCGCGCTCACAAGCGCTTTGACATGCGTTGACGTGCCACTCGTTAACGCGGGAGAGGAGAAAAAATGGCAGTAGATTTTGAGAATTCTCAGACAAAGAAGAATCTCGAGGCAGCTTTTGCTGGTGAGTCCCAGGCTACCAACAAGTACAGCTACTATGCTTCCCAGGCTGCAAAAGATGGTTATCAGCAGATTTCCAACATTTTCACCGAGACTTCTGGCAACGAGAAAGTTCACGCTAAGCTTTGGTTCAAGTATCTCCACGGTGGCAAGATTCCAGAGACTGCAGAGAACCTCAAGGACGCAGCTGCTGGCGAGAACTACGAGTGGACTACCATGTACGCTGACTTCGCTAAGGTAGCTGAGGAGGAGGGCTTCGCAGAGATCGCTGCTAAGTTCCGTCTTGTCGGTAACATCGAAAAGACTCACGAGGAGCGCTATCAGAAGCTTCTTGAGCGCGTTGAGTCCGGTGAGGTCTTTGAGCGCGAGGGTGTCAAGGTTTGGAAGTGCCTCAAGTGCGGTCACCTGCACGTTGGCGCATCTGCACCAAAGATTTGCCCAGTCTGCGGTCACCCACAGGCATACTTCGAGGAGCAGTCCCTCAACTACTAAGTTGTAGGTGCTCTGAGCTGCAGGGCTGCAGGCGCGACAACGCAAAGCCGCAGCTCAAACTTTTAGTGCGTTAAAAATGTACCCACCAGCAGGTCATTGGCTTGCTGGTGGGTATTTTTGTGTGTGGACGTTGCGGGGAGATTGGGTTTCTCGCTATGTGTCTAACGCCTCTAGTGGGCAGCTCGACGCGCGCCTGACATGTGTTCCGTGAACCGCCCGGTGCGCGCCTGATTTCTTAAAAGAATCTGTAACTTTTGCCTAAATGCTTCAAAGAATCTGTGGATTTGCCTGATTTCATCAAAGAATCTGTGTCCAAAATACAGAATCTTTGCACTTTTCAGGCTCACTTTTCAGGCAGAGTTTAAAGCGCATCCGAGCTCGCGCTTTCATGAAGCCTGATTTTCTCGCCATGTCTGAGTAATTTGCCGGAAAAGTTTACCAAGTCTGAGCTATTTGCCGGTTTTTCTCGTCATGTCTGAGTAAATTTACTCAGACTTCATGCACTTTTCAGGCTTATTGCGGCGCTTGAGTTTGGATTCGCAACTCAGAAACATCTGGCGAGAAACCCGCGCGCTCGTAGCATGCGCGCCTGGCGAGAAGCCCGTGCACTTGCGGCACCCGCGGTACCCGCGGCACCCGCGGCACCCGTGCGCTCGCAGCTCAGTGCCGGGCCAGCGTGCCGGGTCCTGCGCTTACCCCTTGAACCAGCGATTGGGCTGCTCGTAGGAGGGGCAGATGTCGCTCATGGGACAGCCGACACACTTGGGGTTGCGAGCAGTGCAGGTCTCTCGCCCAAAGTGAATCCACTCTTCGTTGACGTCTTTCCAGAGTTCGTGGGGGAGAAGCGCGAGCAGGTCCTTCTCGGCAGCCAGCGGCGTAGAAGCCGAGCTCAAGCGCATGCGCTTGGAGATTCTGTACACGTGCGTGTCCACCGCGATGCCGTCGACCACGTCAAACATCTTGTTGAGGACGATGTTTGCGGTCTTTCGACCAACGCCCGGGAGCGTGACCAGGTCTTCCATGGTGCCCGGAACTTCTCCGCCGTACTCCGTCAGCAGAATCTGCGCCGTCTCCACGCAGTGCTTAGCCTTTGCGCGCCAGAAGCCGATGGTCTGGATGACCTCTCCGACCTCGACAGCATTGGCGGCTGCCATGGATGGGGCGTCTGGCCAGCGGCGAAACAGTTCGGGCGTGACCTTATTTACCGCGGCGTCAGTAGTCTGCGCCGAAAGCATAACGCTTATGAGCAGGGTAAACGCGTCGTGGTAATCCAGCGCGCTCTGGACGCTTGGATAGAGCTCGTGCATGCGTCGGCACAGCTCAATGCCACGTTCTACCTTGACTTTCTTTGATTCTCTGGGCATAACCTCTCCTCAATTCCTTCTATGTGTACCCAGTATGTAGTTACGTTATCACGTGAGGCGAGAATAGCAAAATAGCTGCATAACAGCTACAATAACAGCCCAATTGAAAAGTTATCAAACCTGCGCTTGCGCGCCGGACGTCGCTGGCAAGCGCGCCGGACGTTGTGCGCCAGACGCAGCAGCATCCAGCAAGGTTTGGTGTAACCCGCATGCGTTTGCATGTGGGTTTAGCGGCATGGCGGGAGACTGTGTGTTTATCAATAGAGTTGCAGCTCAACTACTGAGCGCGCCCGAGCTAGAGAAGCTGAAGCGAGAGCTTTCGCGTGGATCAGACGCCACTCTGTCCCTCTCGCAAAGCACTCGTCCGCTGATGCTGGCTGCACTTTGGGCGCAAAATCCCCGCCCGTGCCTGCTAGTCGTTGCAGGAGAGGACGCCGCGGACCGCACGGCGCGCTCGCTTGCTGCGTGGCTGGGCAACGACGCCGTGCTGCGCTACCCAAACCGCAAAGATCGTCCCTGGTCGGATACCACACCAGACGACGCTCTTATTGGAGCTAGGTGCCGTGCTATCGCCAAGCTTTCCGCTGGCGAGAAGGTCATTGTAGTTGCAAGTGCTCACGCGCTGATGCGCAGAGTTCCCCCTGTTGGTTCGGGCTATTTTCTTCCTGCAACGTTTACCGTTGGCGACGACGTCCCCTTTGAGGACGTAGCCTCGCTGCTCGTCGGCATGGGATACGCCGATACAGGCGAGGTAGATGCGCCAGGCACCTTCCACATTCACGGCGATACAGTTGATATCTTCCCAGCTCAGGCTACAAGTCCTGTGCGCATTGAGTTCTTCGGAGACGAGATTGACCGTATCAGGCGCATGGTGGCGGCTACCGGACAGACTATCGGTGCCATTGATGAGGTTACCGTTGCCCCAGCTAGAGAGCTTGCGTTTACCAAAGAAACTATCCACCGCGCAGAAGAAGCGCTCTACACACGCGCGCAAGAAAACTCTGCACTCGCTGCTGACCTGGAGCTTATTCAGCGCGGAGCTCAGGCTCCTGCACTTGAACGCTATCTTCCTGTGCTGTACGGAGGCTCTGCCAGCCCTCTTGAGCACATCTCTTCAGAAACGCTGATAGTTCTTGCGGAGCCACGCTCGCTGTTTGATGATTGCCAGCGTGCCTTTGACGAAATCTCCGCATCCGCAACAGCATCAAAAGTGAAACTAGATGGTCTGTATACAGATCCCAAGGCCATGGACTTTGGCTCGCAGCAACGCCTGTCCTTCTCGTCACTTTTGCGTACGGGAGCTGCGGTAACGTCGGAGCTCTCTGTGGTGCAGCCATCTATTGCAGGCTCGGACACAAAGCTTTTGGGTCGCGTGAGGCAGCTGGTGCAAGACCGCGATGCCGTGGTATTTGCGGTTCCCGATCGTGCCGCTCGCGAGCACCTTAAGTTGCTTTTCTCGGATGAATCCATTCCGTTTGAAGAGTCGCTGGGTACGGCGCTTGAAAACGAGCCGGATCAAAATGGTGTCTACGCGCCGCTCAAACGTGGCCGTGTCACGTTTACCGATGCGCCTGTTCCAGCGGGAATTATCATTCCAACAGCTAATCTAGCAGTGCTTTCTGTCTCGGACTTGACGGCCAGAAGCGCGCGCAACAAAAAGCGCTCCAAGCGCATTGACCCTACAACGGTGACGTTCCCGTTTAAGCCGGGCGACTACGTTGTCCATGCAACGCACGGTATTGCTCACTTTACCGCTATTGTGCGCCAAGAAGTTGCAGGTAGAGAGCGTGATTACTTCCTGCTTGAGTATGCCAATGACGATAAACTCTATGTGCCCCTGGAGCAGGTTGACCGCATCACGCGCTATGTGGGACCCGACGGCAACAATCCGCGCCTGACCAGGCTTAACACGGCGGATTGGTCGCGCGCTACTAACAAGGCAAGAAAGTCCGCCAAAAAGCTGGCATTTGACCTGGTAGACCTCTACACGCGTCGCGCTTCAGTGCCGGGCTATGCGTTCTCGCTGGATACTCCCGCTCAGGAAGAGATGGAGTCCAGCTTCCCGTATCAGCTGACACCAGACCAAGAAAGCGCAGTTGCAGACATTAAGCTGGACATGGAAGCGCGCAAGCCAATGGATCGTCTGCTTTGCGGTGACGTGGGCTTTGGCAAGACAGAGGTGGCGCTGAGAGCTGCGTTTAAGGCGTGCCAGGATGCTCGTCAGGTTATGATTTTGTGCCCAACTACCATCTTGGCTCAGCAGCACTATGAGACGTTTTTCTCGCGATTTGCTCCGTTTGATTTGAAGGTAAGCGTGCTTTCGCGTTTTGTCACGCCTGCTCAGCAGCGAAGGGCGCTTGAGGGATTTGCGGATGGAACCGTAGATGTACTGGTAGGAACTCATAGGTTACTCTCCGCAGACGTCAATCCGCACGACTTAGGCCTGGTTATCATCGACGAAGAGCAGCGCTTTGGCGTTCAGCATAAAGAGCAGCTCAAAAACATGCGTGAGCAGGTAGACGTGCTGACGCTCTCGGCAACGCCCATTCCGCGCACCATGCAGATGGCCATGAGCGGCGTTCGTGACATGAGCCTGATTCTGACACCGCCGCCTGGCAGAAAGCCTGTTCAGGTAATGGTGGGCGAGTACAACCCAGACCTTGTTTCCGCAGCTATTAGAAGTGAGTTGGAGCGAGAAGGACAGGTGTACTACGTGTCCAACCGCGTGACCACTATTGATGAGGCAGTGGCTCGCGTGGAGGAAGCTGCGCCGGAAGCTCGCGTGGGTGTGGCTCACGGTCAGATGAGCGCTCGCGAGGTAGAGAACGTCATGCTTGCCTTCCAGGAGCATGAGATTGACGTTTTAGTGGCCACCACCATCATTGAGTCCGGCATTGACAACTCGCACACTAACACGCTGATTATCGAGGACTCACAGCGCTTGGGACTGGCTCAGCTGTACCAGCTCAAGGGCCGTGTTGGTCGCGGTAGGCAGCAGGCGTACGCGTACTTTATGTTCCCGGCGGAGTTGCCGCTGACGGAAGAGGCAACCGAGCGACTGACTGCAATCAACGAGTTCCAAGATCTGGGCAGTGGCATGCGTATTGCCATGCGTGACCTGGAGATTAGAGGCGCGGGCTCCCTTATGGGCGCTGAGCAGCACGGAAACCTTTCCAGCGTTGGCTTTGACCTCTTTACACAGATGTTGGGCGAGGCAGTTGCCGAGGCTCGTGGTGAGTCCGCTGAGCTGGAGCAGGCTGAAGTGACCATCAATCTACCTGCAGATTTCTATCTTGATGAGGACTATCTGCCAGAGGTTGACCGACGTGTTTTGGTGTACCGTCGTCTTGCCGCTGCTACAGAGCTTTCCGATGTGGATGCCCTGCAGCAAGATACCGAGAATAGCTTTGGTGCCCTGCCTCTTGCGGGTAAGAACTTGTTTGATCGCGCTCGCGTGCGTATCCGCGCGCAGCGTTTGGGTGCAACGTCAGTAAGCCTGACAAATGGTCGCCTGGTATATCTGGGTGTAGAAATTCCTCGCGAACAAGCCCTCAAGTTGAAGGGTCGCGGTGCTATTGTGTATCCAAAGACGCATAAGCTGGCGTATCCGTTCCATCGCAATGAAGAACAGCTGATGCCCGCCGCCTTGGGAGTTCTTGAAGAGCTTGGTGGCGACGACGAGGTTGAGGAGTAAATATGAGCCAAACAGCAGATCAGACGTCACAGAACGTTACGAACGCCGCACAGAGTGCCGCTGACACAATCTTCGCCGCGCCACACCTCAGGTGGGGTGTTATTGGTTGCGGAATCATTGCAAATCAGATGGCAGAGGTGCTGGCTTCTGTCGGCAGAACCATCGACGGCGTGGCCAACAGGACGCAGGAAAAGGCCGTCGCGTTTGCTCAAAAACACCACGTCAAGCGTGTGTATGACAGCATCGACGATCTTCTCGCCAGTGACGAGATTGACGCGGTGTATCTGACCACGCCTCACAACACGCACATCATCTACCTGCGTAAAGCGCTTCAGGCGGGTAAGCACGTTCTGTGCGAGAAGTCCATTACGCTCAACTCCGCTGAGCTGCTTGAGGCCGAAGAACTTGCACGTCAAAACGGTGTCCAGCTCATGGACGCCTGCACCATTTTGCACATGCCACTCTACAAAGAGCTGGTTAGCCGTGTGGAGGCTGGCGAGTTTGGTCCAGTCAACCTGATTCAGGAGAATTTTGGCAGCTACAAAGAGTTTGATATGGAGAATCGCTTCTTCAATCCCAAGCTTGCGGGCGGCGCGCTTCTGGACATTGGCGTCTATTCGCTGACGCTAGCTCGTCTTTTCTTGAAGAGTCAGCCTCATGACGTGCTCTCCATGATGAATCCGGCCCCTACCGGCGTTGATCAGACGGACGGCATTTTGCTCAGAAATGCCGAGGGTCAGATGGTTGTTTTGGCGTTGACGCTTCATTCTAAGCAGCCAAAACGAGCTATGATTTCCGCTGATAAAGCCTTCATTGAGATTATGGAGTACCCACGCGCAGATGTTGCCACAATCACGTGGACTGACGACGGCAAGCAGGAGAAAGTCCAGGTAGGACGCACGGCTGATGCTCTGGCATACGTGCTGGCAGATCTAGAGTCCGCTGTTGCAGGAGACGCTTCTGCTCAGGCGCAGCTTAAGGTCTCAAAAGACGTTATGGAGCTCATGACCGGCTTGCGCAACGACTGGAATTTCCTGTACCCTGAGGAGCAGTAAGTTCTATGACATCTGACGAGAAGATCGCCCAGCTAGCTGCCGCAGTTGATGAAGAAACAAAGGCTCGTCCCGGAGCACCGCAGACGCATCCGGAGTTCGACCGTCTGGTTAGAACCATCTGGCGACTTCGTCAGGAGGATGGCTGTCCTTGGGATAAGGAACAGACGCATCAGTCCATCTCAAAGAACATGATTGAGGAGGCCTACGAGGCGGTCGAGGCTATTGCTGAGGGCTCTCCCGAGCACCTTGAGGAAGAGCTTGGCGATGTACTTGAACAAGTAGTACTTCACTCGCAGATTGAGGCGGACAGCGGTGCCAGTGCGGGTAGTGGGGTGCGCGACCGCGCAGCGGGCTTCGACATCGACGACGTATGTCGAGCGCTCAACCAGAAGCTGGTACGCAGACATCCGCACGTATTTGGGCCAGAGGCGGGTTCTACGTCGTCGGCCGCGGCCGTCTTGGACGTGTGGGAGAGCGTCAAGGCTGAGGAGCGCGCCAGTGCAGATGATACCGTGCACACCGAGGGTCTTCTCGACTCGGTTCCACAGGCTCTACCTGCGCTCATGCAGGCCCAGAAGATTTCAAAGCGTGCCGCAAAGATGGGCTTTGAGTGGGCGTCAGTTAGTGACGTGTGGGACAAGGTTGCTGAGGAACGCGCGGAGTTTGACGCTGAAGCCCCAGGTACGCAGCAGAAAACGGACGAGTTCGGCGACATATTGTTTGCGCTGATAAACGTTGCTCGCTGGGAAGGCGTTGATGCGGAAGAAGCGCTGATGAGTGCTTGCAGGAAGTTCCGCGCTCGCTGGTCGTACATGGAGAAATCTGCTGCTGAGAGAGGCTTCTCGCTTGACGAGAAACCCGAGCTACAAGAAGATTTGTGGCAAGAAGCTAAACGTCATCTTGATGCGTAAGCAAGCTGCACAAATTGCAGCGAAGACGTGCGACTTACCGCAAAGTTTACGACTTGCCGTGGAGCGACGACTTCTATTCGGTAAAACGTTGAAATTCCAAACTGAGGCAGGGCTATCGGCGCTGCCTCTGCCATAATAAAGATGTTGCAATTTGTTGCGACGCATCACCAAACAAACCAGAAATGAGATCCGTGATGAGTCAAGACACCACTAAAAAGAGTGGTACAAAAAGAAAAACAACGCCCACCAAGCGTTCCGTTGAGCCTCTTAAAGAGACTACCGCGGAGCATGCCTCTGGTGCTCTCAAAATATTTTCAACTAAAAAAGCCGAGAAACCCCAGGTAACTGAGAAATCTCGATCTGACTCAAAAGCTGTTGAGGTTAAAAAGCCTGCAGTGACTCCAAAAGATACAGCGTCGTCAGAGGGTACGGCGCCATCAAAACAAGCATCTTCCCAGAAGAGTTCCAAGGACGTTAAGTCTAAAAGAACTGTTCAAGTTAAGAGAATTGACAGGACTCAGAAATCCGAAAGAGGTCAGAGGTCCGAGCGTGACCAGAAGTCCGAGCGCGGACAGAAGACTGAAAGAACCAATAAACCGCAGTTCAGCGTAGTTTCTCTGGTAGAGCTTAAAGACAACGCACTTGACTTCGCGCGTAACCACACCAAGCTTGTCATTTTTCTCGGCGTTGTAATCTTCCTGCTTGTGGGCTTGTATCCGCCAATTCGTGGCTACTACCACGCTGTTCGCGAGCATGACGAGTTGCTGCTAAATCAGCAGAAACTTGAAGAAGATCAAAAACGTCTTGAGTCCGAGGTTCAGGGTCTGCAGACAAAAGAGGGCATCATAGATGAGGCTCATAAGCAGGGCTTGGTTTCTGGCGGCGAGGAATCTGCGCGAGTAGAGGGCCTTGATAAAAAGAAGGACGAGAACACCGTTCAGCACCCTGATTATCCTTGGTACATCAAGGTGGGAGACTTTGTTTTTGGATTTACACCAGGCGATTCCGGCAATACTGAGGCTCCTAAGAGCGCAAACTCTGACGATTCTACCTCTGCGCCAGCTCCTGAAGAGTCTCACGAGCAGAAGAACTCCGGAGAAGGCGGATCTTCTAAGGGGTCCGGCACCGACAATTCAAAGTCTGATAGTGGGAGCACACACTAATGCTTCTAGCTGCAATTGATATTGGAACCGTAACTGCTCGACTTGCGCTTGCGCAGGTAGAGGACGGTCGCGTCATTCGCATGGCCAAATACACCGAGATTGTCAACTTGGGCGAGGGTGTTGATACGACAAAACGCCTGCTACCTGAGGCAATTCATCGTTGCGTTGGTTGCGTATCTTCCTACGTTGACCATGCGAGAAAAGAGGGCGCCGAGGCGGTTGTTTGTACGCTCACAAGCGCTGCTCGCGATGCAGAAAATGCTCCTGACCTGGGAATGGGTCTAGCCTCGCTGGGACTTGAGCCCATGATTATTCCAGGTGAGATTGAAGGTGCGCTCACCTTTTTGGGTGTCTCTCACGATTTTGAGAATCATCGCATTCTTGTTGCCGACAGCGGCGGCGGCTCAACTGAGCTGGTTGTTGGCACGCTGGCGGGGCAGGGTGCGGCCCAAGGCGCAGGCCAGCAGCTTGGAGGGCAGCAGCTTGGAGGCCAGCAGCTTGACATTAACTTTGTCGAGTCCGTTGACCTTGGTTGTAGGCGCCTGACCGAGCGCTTTAATTTGGTGTCTGACTATCCATCAGCTGAGGATATCGACGGAGCCCATCAAATGGCTGCTCAGATGATGTCTGAAGCTATCGGACGAGCTCAACAGCAGTGTGCAGCACCTGAGCTTTTGGTAGGCGTTGGTGGAACCGCAACCAGCCTCATCGCCATCAGAGACCACCTTGACCCGTACGATCCGTCAAAGGTGCACCTCAACCACATCTCGCTTGACGAGGTGTTGCAGATAGAGGGGCTTCTCGCCG
>CAUUFE010000023.1:0-15864 GCA_963544415.1 uncultured Atopobium sp. | reverse complement strand
GCGTAGCGTAACTCCCAAAGCCTTAGTCAGAAGTGCAATGACAGGTCGCTTCTGAGTGTAAGAAGTTCCAAAATCTCCACCAAGCATTTTTACAAACCAGTTTGCATACTGCTCTGGAATTGGCTTATCTAGACCCATGGTGTGACGGACCTGTTGAACAGTAGCCTCATCTGCCATATCTCCCATCATGACTCGTACTGGGTCACCTGGGACAATGTTCAAGACAAAAAACGTTAAAGCAGAAATACAAACTACAACGCTCACTGCTTGAAGGATTCGTTTGATTAGAAACGATCTCACTCCTGAGCTCCTCTCCCCTCAAGAAAATGAAGCGGCATCCAAGAATCTTAGATGCCGCTTTAAAGTTTATAGCAAGTTTGCTACTTAGTCCTCTGGAACGGTGTAATCGGAATTAGATGTATCAATATCAATATCATAGAAGTGATAAATCAAGTTTCCAACCTTAGCGTTCTTGACGTACTTCTTAGCGACAAAGGAGTTCTTTGGCCAATACAGAGGAAGTGTAGCAAAGTCCGTACGAGTCAGCAGGTTATCTGCGTCCTTGTAATCCTCTGTTCTCTTATCCTTGTTAGACTCAGAGCGACCCTCAACAAGAAGCTTGTCAAACTCTGGGTTGTTGTAGAAGGAAGACTTCTTTGCGGCGTTAGCGCTGTAGAAGTAGGTGTAGAGGTGCTGATCACCATCTGCAAACAGTGGATACCAAGCAAGCGTAGTGATCTGGAGGTTACCAGCAGCCCAGTCAGTGTTCCAAACTGCGTTGTCCTCTACCTGAACGTCAAGGGTAACGCCAACCTTGCTCCAGTACTCCTGAACAGCAACAAGGAGCTTCTCGTAAGACTTTCTAACCTTTGCAGAAAGCTTGAGGTCAGTGACACCAGCTTCGGAAAGAAGAGACTTAGCCTTCTCTGGATCGTACTCAAACGCAGGAGCGCTCTTGTCGTAACCAGGGGTTGCTGGTGCAAGCCAACCACTTGCAACAGTACCGTTGCCGGAAGCAATGTTGTCAACAAGCTCCTGGCGGTTAATTGCCAAGGAGAGTGCCTGACGAACCTTAGGATCGGTCAGACCAAGGCCCTCTTTAAGGTTGAGGTTGATGAAGTTAACACCAAGGGTCTGATATGCAGTGATAAGATCCTTGACGTCAGCATCGCTTGAATACTGCTGATACAGAGAAGATGGAAGATCGCAGAAGTCAATGTCGTTGTTCTTGAATGCAAGCAGCTGAGTATTAGAGTCATCGTAGTAGTGAATGCGAATCTCATCCAGAGCAGGCTTGCCGTCATGATAGTCATCAAAACGCTCAAGGACAACCTCGGTAGTATCGTCGTTGCTCTTAATCTTGTACTTACCAGTGCCAATAAGGTTAGTACCAGTACCCCAATCAGCACCAGCAGCCTCACATGCCTTCTCTGGGAAGATGCAAGCATAGGAGATACCAAGAACGCTTACAAAGACAATGTAAGGCTCAGAAAGCGTAAAGGTGAAGTGAGTATCATCCTGAACAGTCAGGCCCTCAAGCTCAGTTGCCTTACCGGCAAGCATCTCTGGAGCACCCTTAATCTTGTCAAAGAAGCTGGTAGAGAGAGCCTTAGTCTCTGGTTTGAACATACGCTCAAAGGTGTACTTAACGTCCTTTGCGGTCAGCGTAGTACCGTCGTGGAACTTAATGCCCTCTTTGAGCTCGCACTTAAGAGTAAGACCGTCAGACTCAAAGGTTGGAATCTCTTTAAGCAGACATGTGACAAGCTCGTTATCCTCAGTCCAACGAAGCAAAGACTCGCAAACAGAGTCTGCAACACATGCGGACTGTGAGTTGTTTGCACGCTGCATATCAAGGCCCTGTTTAGAGTTTGCAGAACCATAGCGAAGAATCTTCTTCTTATCAGATGCCTGAGGAGTATCAGTGGAGGAAGGATTGCAGCCAGCCAACATCATAGATGCGCCACCACCAGCCGCTACCATACCTGATGCCTTCAAAAAATTACGACGGCTTAGTGAGTTCTCCAGCATGTTAACCCTTCTTTCTTATTAAAACGATTTATAAGACAACCCTGCTGGGGTCAGATAACTATACAAAACAATTACCAGCATCTACCTATATATACCTAGGATGAAATAGACATGAAACATTAAATTGCGACGATAACAGCAAAATCTATTTACCTGCATCTTTTGTAAAATCATATAGGATTTACCTATATACAAAGATAAATATTGACTAAGCATTTTTGGACAGTTGTCCATTATGTCCATAAAAAAGAGACGCCATCTTTCGATGACGTCTCTTGACAAATCTCTAGATGCGCAAAGTGCTCTACTCTGCAGCCTCTTCGGTTGCCTGTGCGTTAGCCTCAGACTCAACAAGGTGAGCCTCAAGATCAGCCTCAGCCTCAGCTGCTGCTGCCTCTGCTGCTGCACGCTCCTCCTCTGGAAGTGGAGTGACCTCAATGTCAATGCCAAGGGTCTCTGCAGCTGCCTTCATAGACAGGGAGATGCGACGACGGTCAAGATCAATCTCCATGACCTTTACCTGTACAACGTCGCCAACCTTGCAGACCTGAGATGGAGCGGTGACGTGCTGCTTAGCCATCTCGGAGATGTGGACGAGGCCCTCAACGCCGTTGCCAAGGTCAACAAAAGCACCGAAGGTAACAAGCTTGGTGACAGTGCCCTCGATGATAGCGTCAACTGGGTACTTGGAAACAAGTACACGCCATGGATCCTCGGAAGTCTGCTTAAGACCAAGGGAGATACGCTCACGGTTAAGGTCAACGTCGAGAACCTGAACCTC
The DNA here is from genome assembly GCA_963544415.1 of uncultured Atopobium sp. Lineage (GTDB taxonomy): Bacteria > Actinomycetota > Coriobacteriia > Coriobacteriales > Atopobiaceae > Lancefieldella. The sequence goes on along the minus strand of CAUUFE010000023.1, from coordinate 13,052 downwards.
AACCTCCTGGCCAACCTTAACAACCTCAGATGGGTGGTTAACGTGGTTCCAAGAAAGCTCGGAAATGTGAACCAGGCCGTCAATGCCGCCAAGGTCAACAAATGCACCAAACTCAACGATGGAGGAAACAGTACCCTTGAGCTTCATGCCAACCTGGAGCTTGCCCAGGATGTCCTGACGCTCTGCCTTACGAGCCTCCTCAAGAACAATACGGCGAGAAAGAACAACGTTGTTGCGGTTGCGATCCATCTCGATAACACGAGCCTCAATACGAGTACCCATGAATGCACCAAGATCCTTGACACGACGGAGGTCAACAAGGGATGCAGGCAGGAAGCCACGGAGGCCAATGTCAAGAATCAGGCCGCCCTTAACAACCTCGATAACCTCGCCCTCAACGGTCTCACCAGCGTTGAACTTATCCTCAACTGCCTTCCAAGCACGCTCGTACTCAGCACGCTTCTTGGAGAGAACCAGACGGCCCTCTTTGTCCTCTTTCTGGAGAACAAGAGCCTCGACGTCCTCACCCAGGGAGATGACCTCTGCAGGGTTAACGTCTTTACGAATAGAAAGCTCACGAGCAGGAATAACGCCCTCAGACTTGTAGCCAATGTCTACGAGGACCTCATCGCGCTCAATCTTGACGACGGTGCCGTTGACAAGATCTCCCTCATCAAAATCGGTAACAGTGCCGTCGATCAGGCTGTTCATTTCCTCATCGGAAATTTCATCCAAAGAGAAGATGGACGAGTTCTGAATCTCACTCAAAGGTGGACCCCTTCCAAAACGGGGCCCCGGTCAACATGGTTGCTGCCAGAGTGCCAATACGTGGGCTTCTCTACTCGGAAACTTACATGCTCTCGGGGGCCAACAGATACAGTGCATAGCTTGACGCCATACGGGCAATAGGATAGCGCTCTTCGGCTGATTAAACAAGCCAAAGAGCGCTACTTTGCACAGCTATTACGCAAGTTTTACAAAATTTCTTCAAAGTTTGTTTCTTGCGAGAAGATCTTGTTGTGCTTACGCACGAAGACGGTAGCCTTCTTTCTCTACGGCAGCTCGGTACGCATCGACATCAATCGGATTTTTGCTGAGGATACGTGCCTGACCACCAGCTAGAGTAACCTGCGCCCATGTTCCCTCAATACTATCGAGAGCTCGAGTCACATGATTGACGCAGTTCTGGCAAGTCATACCACCAATCTCAAATGTTTGAACATAAGGATAATGAGATTCATCTTTGTCTTCTGGACCATCTGCAGCAGAAACCTGCTCTGTGTTACAGGTAGTAACGCCTGTTCCCTCATCAGAGCAGCAGCCTTTTTTACCTGCAGCAATTCCGTAAACACGATAAACCGCAAAACCGCAAAGCGCTACAACAGCAAGAATAACAATAATATTGATTGGTGACATACAAACTTCCTTTCTGTTGCTGTTTTACTACCCACCATTTTATAGATTATTCAAAAAATGATGTTTTTCTCACAAAATTTAACAGCAACAGTAAAAAATCGTAATGCAGTTTAAGCAGAAAGCTTTGCGCCAAGGCCGCGAAGAGCCTCAAGAGCATCGTCATCTGGCTCAAGGTTGCAGATAAAAGTCTCAACAACGTTGACACCCTCTGCTTCAGCATTCTGCTTCCAAGTCTCCATCCAGTCGCCGGTTCCCCAGTCGTAAGAACCAAAGAGAGCGGTTGGCTTCTGACCAAGCTTGCCAGCGCAATCGTTGAAGAGCTCCTCAAAATCAGGATCAAGCTCCTCGTCACCCATAGCAGGGCAACCAAAAGCAAATGCATCGTACTGATCGCACATATCTGCAGAGAACTCAGAAGACTCAATAGCCTCGGTATCTGCTGCACTTGCAAGCTCTTTTGCCATTGCCTCAGTATTGCCCGTCATGGACCAATACACAACTGCTACTTTACTCATACATTTCCTCCTTCTGTGTCCAGGCTCCCCCTGGAAAACTACACATTACTTTCAATACCTCAACAAGAAATCCAAGCACACCCCTTATGCAACCTGGCATTTCTTGGTATTGCCATACGATGAGAGAATCTGCGCTAAAGATTCCCCTTGATAAAAACGATGCTTGCACTGGTCTTCTGCATCTTTAAGTCTCTCGAGACGAAGGCGAGTTTCTTCCGTGTTGTCATAGACTTTCCAAGCACCAGTAAAAAGCTCAGACTGTCCATTCATAAAGCCCTGAACATCAGCAAGCGGATAGCCCAGTACCAGACCAATCTCGTGCGGAAACGCGGCTTTTCTTGCATGAAAAGCAAAAATTCTTGAACGCATGCTCTTCATCAACACCTGCACTGACTCAGTGGAATGACCAAAGGCAGCCAGAAACTCACAGTGCTCTGGTTTGGCGAGAATATCCTCAACAAGCTCAGGTCTATAGGCAACAAACGTCACCTTTCCGCCAGAAATAGCAGAGGTAGCAAGGAGCGTTACCCCAAACAGTGAGAGCTCGTGAGTAGCGTTGCAGAGAAATGACCTCAACGTTGGATCAGTGCAGACGAGGCTTGCACAAGAGCTACAAGACTTATGAGAAGCAAATGAAAAGAGCGCAGCCGGCTTAACATGAGCAATAACACCAGCAGCACAGCGAACAAATGTTGTTGCAAAATCGTGACAGAGTTCGGGAGTATACGCTCTCGCCCTCTCATTGATAACAGGCTTTTTATCAGCGGAATAGGTATAGGGAGAAGGAACGTCTAGGAGCGATGAATTCTCAAAAGAAGTAAGACAATCCATACCGTACTTGCTCCCTTCTTAAAAATGCGCCGTCGACTAAAAGGGAGCCGACGGCGCCTGGATTCCGGACCCTTGGAGAGGGGAAAGGTTCCGGGCTGATAAAGCAATTTTGTTAGAACTAGCTCCTGTTATATAAAAACCTTAACAAGTTAACCTCTTCTAACTATTTAAAGTGTAAGCCATAGCTAACTAAATGCAAGAGAAAACTCAAAATATTTTTACTTTTTGACAATTCAAGCAGAAAAAAGCTCCCGCCTCTTACAAATAAGAAACGGGAGCTTTAACGCGATCTAAAAAAGCGCTTTGTTGACGCGCAAGTGCGTTCTAGACAGCTTGTCCTTCAGTTAAAAGCATTTTTACCTCAGAAGGAACATTAGGGTTATGAGCTGCAGTGGTAAGCAGTGACCTTGTGTTTGCAAGCGTTACCATAAGTGTCAGAAGATTGTGCATATATGCAGCAGCACTTACGGTAATAAGACCTGCAACACCTGCAGCAATGAAAGAGCTGTTCAGCGCAACAATCGTACGATAGTCGGCGTGAATCCTCTTCATTACCTGCTGGCCTAAAAGACGCATGATCACCAGCGATTCAAGCGAATCATTCTTAATCGAAATATCCGCAACTGCGCGAGCAATATCAGTTGCATCAGACAGCGCCAGTGAAACATCAGAAACAGCCAGAGCAGGTGAATCGTTAATACCATCGCCTACCATTGCAACGGTGTAGCCCTCCTGCTGGAACTTCTTAACGTATGCACACTTATCCTCAGGGAGAATCTGTGCCACATAATCGTCAAGACCCAGCTTCTTAGCAACACTTGCTGCAACGTTTTCTGAGTCGCCAGTCAACATAACCATACGCTTAACACCAAGAGCACGGAGCTGCGTAATAGTTGCTGCTGCATCTTCCCTTACAGGATCGGTAATACAAATTGCTGCAATAAGTTTTGAATCCTCGGACATAAAGATAATGGACGAGGTTGGAGCAATCTGTGCAAGGTCGTCTTGAATTCCCTCGGGCATTGGGGTCTTCTCGTCATCAAAAATGAAGTGAGCTGAGCCAATGCAGACCTCTTTGTCGTTAACCTTGGTACGAATACCGTGAGCAACAACATACTTAACCTCTGCGTGGAACTCGTCATTGTGCTTGAGGCCACGTACCTTTGCCTCGTTCACAATTGCTCGAGCCATGCTGTGTGGGAAGTGCTCCTCAATACATGCAGCAAGACGCAGAAGCTGGTCCTCGGTGCGACCACAGAAGCTGACAATGCACTCAACATGTGGAACTGCCTTTGTCAGCGTACCGGTCTTATCAAAGACGATAAGATCAGCCGCAGCGATCTTCTCGAGGTATTTTCCGCCCTTAACCGTCATGCCAAACTTAGCTGCCTCATCCATTGCGCTACCCACTGCAACAGGAGTGGAAAGCTTAATGGCGCAGGAATAGTCAACCATAAGAACGGTCATAGCCTTAGTGATGTTTCGGGTAATGCCCCAAATACCAAAGAAGGCGAGGAAGCTGTAAGGAACCAATGCATCAGAAAGGCGCTCTGCCTTAGACTGTGCGCCAGCCTTAAGCTCAGCAGACTGCTCAACCATATCAACAATATTGTCGATACGAGACATTCCTGGAGGAGCAGTGACGCTTACCATAAGGTCACCGTCTTCAAGGGCGGTGCCTGCGTAAACGGTTGAGCCAGGCTCTTTGGTAACAAGGCGAGACTCACCTGTCATGGCGGCCTCGTTCATCTGGCCGATGCCTTCAACAACTTTGCCGTCAACAGGAAGAACGCCACCAGCGCGCTGGTGCAAAATCATACCCTTCTCAACCTCAGAAAGGGCAATCATAACGTCCTTGCCGTCAATACGAGCCCAGACGTTCTCAGAACGAGTGATTAGGCCATCACGAAGTGCAAGACGTGCTCGGCTTGCCACGTGGTTCTCCATAGCAGCAGACAGCTCAAGCAAGAACATGACCGTAGATGCATCTGCCCACTCATTTCTTAGAATTGAAGTGGTGATAGCAGTTGCGTCCAAAACCTCAACGGTCAGCTCTTTCTTAAACAGGCGCTTAACGCCTTCCACGACAAATGGAATGGCGCGGAGAATAACGTAAGCGTAGTTAGCAACTGCAGGCAGTGGCAAAAAACGTATAATCCAGCGGCGTGCGAATGTGGTCACAACCTCCATCTGGAAGCGATTGTTCTCAAGAGCCATCTCAATTGAGCTACAGAAGTCCTCAAGACCTGCCTCTTCTTCTCGTGGCAAGTTCAAGACATCAAAAGCGCCAACAGCCGCAAGTACCTGATCTCTCTTGAGAGGGTCAAACCTTAGCAAGAGAGAACCGTTTGCCATGTGAACTTCAGCGTGACGAACTCCGTCAACACGCATCAGCTCATAAGAAATACCACGGGCTTCAGCCTCATCAATATGACCCAGGTCGCATTTTGCACGAATGCGACCTGAGATTTCATTAGTAATTGTAAAGCGCATGAATTATGCCTGTGCGCCCTCTGCGTCGACCTGCTTGGTAACCTCAGCGCGGATACCCTCCTCGAGTTCAGCAAGGCGAGCGCGAACTGCAGCGTCAATCTTGGACTCACGGCGAGCCTCTGCGACAACGTCGTTAGCCTCGTCAACGACGTTCTGAGTCTCTGCGGAAACACGGTCAGTGACGCGAAGACCACATGCAGTTGCCTTGACAGCTGCCTTGTGAAGAGTGCCGTTAGAAGCAAGACCAGCAACAACGCCAGCAAGTGCAGCGCCACCGGCTGCGAGACACCAATTGTTCAGTTTCATAAAAATCCCCCATCTGCTTTTTGCAAATTAATCGGTTAATGACATATTGAAGATACGGGTTTTTTGACGAGAAAACAAGTGAAAATCATTACTAATTGGTTATCCTAATGAAACAATTGTACACAAGTAATTTCTTACCTGCGAAAACGTTTCCTATGGTTAGCCATGGTGTACATATAAATTTTGTGAAGAAGCTGCTCTAAGGCGTTACTTAAATATTTGATATCATGTTCATTTGGATTAACAAATTAATGAAACATAACACCTCCTCTGTGCTCTTACTATGAAATTTAAATTGTACACAATTTATTTGTGTTAAGCTAATCCAAACGGGGTACACTACCCAATACACAAAACCATCCAATGCTTCGGACAATCCGCGGCTCGTTGAAAGGAACATCATGGCCAACACCAACATCTATGACCTCTCCGTAGAAGAGCGTGACGGATCTCTTACTTCCCTCTCCTCATTTGACGGTAAGGTTCTTCTTATTGTTAATACTGCAACTGGCTGTGGTTTTACCCCACAGTATGAGGATCTTGAGCGCATTTACGCTGCTTATAAAGATCAAGGCTTTGAGATTTTAGACTTCCCTTGCAATCAGTTTGCAGACCAAGCCCCAGAGTCCGATGAAGAGATTCACCAGTTCTGCACTATGAAATTTGGCACCGATTTTCCACAGTTCAAGAAGGGCGACGTCAACGGAGAGACTGCAAATCCTCTCTTTGTGCGTCTTGCAACAGCTTTCCCCTTCCAAGGCTTTGGTAAGGGCATCAAAGCCCTTGCGCTAGATAAATTTGCAAAGGCAAACAACAAGAAGTTTGGTGACAAGGCTTATATCATGTGGAACTTCACTAAATTCCTTGTAGACCGTCAGGGAAACGTTGTTGCACGCTTTGAGCCAACCACCGATATGGCAGAAGTTGAGTCTGCAATTAAAAGCCTACTTGCGTAAGGCGAGAGGACCGGTCTGCTCATGAGTTCTTCTCAAAAAGAAATACAGTCCGTTGCGGCCGCTAGCACTTTTGTTAGCGGCACTTCTACACTCGACAACTCCCCCGATATCCCCGAGCTTCTCCTCAAAAACCAGTTCTGTTTCCCGCTCTACAGTGCCTCAAAAGAAGTGGTGCGAAGGTATACGCCGCTGCTTAAGCCCTTTAATATGACGTATACACAATACATTGCCATGATGGCGCTTTGGGAACATGAATCCTTGGATGTCAAAACCTTAGGTGAGCTTTTATTTCTTGATTCAGGTACTTTGACCCCACTTCTCAAAAAGCTTGAAGAAAAAGGTTTTGTCCTGCGTCAAAAAACAGGTAAAGACGGACGTCAGCTGATTGTTTCTCTTACCCAAAAAGGCAAAGACCTTAGGCGAGAAATGCAAATAGTCCCACATCAGATTGGCTCATGCGTTAATCTCTCGCCCGAAGAGGGCGCTGAACTTAAACGATTGCTTTTAAAAGTTCTCTCTAACGTTACAGAAAGCTAGATTTACTATGACCCAATCACAGGTAACTATAACCTCTTCTGAGCGCGAAACCGCCATAGTACGCACCAGCGCCATTGGCATTGCAGCTAATGTTGCCCTTGCGGTATTTAAGGCTGTCGTAGGCATTTTGTCTAACTCAATTGCTGTTACTCTTGATGCAGTGAACAATCTTTCCGATGCAATCTCATCAATCATTACCATTGTTGGAACCAAACTCTCTAACAAAAAAGCTGATCGCGAGCATCCTTTTGGTCATGGGCGCATTGAATACATCACTACAACAGTAATTGCTGCAATCATTATGTACGCAGGTATTTCTTCGCTTATTAAATCTATTCAAGACGTCATGGACCCTGCAACGCCAGACTATAGCCTCCTGTCCTTAATTATCATTGCTGTAGCTGTAGTGGTAAAGATTGTTCTGGGCCACTACGTCCGCTCTGTTGGTAATCGTGTAAACTCCGACACCCTTATTGCATCAGGCTCTGACGCGCTCTTTGATGCTGCACTTTCCACTTCTGTTTTAGCTGCTGCTCTTATTTTTATCTTTACAGGAATTAACATTGAAGCATACGTGGGCATTGTTATCTCTGCATTTATCATTAAAGCTTCAATTGAGCTGTTACAGGGCTCCATTAAAGAAATTATTGGCATGCGTCCTGATGCAGCTCTTTCAGCACTCATTTATGACATTGTGAAAGAAGACCCAGATGCAGAGGGTGTTTACGATCTTATTATTCATAACTACGGCCCAGACAAATTTGTTGGCTCATTTCATACTGAGGTGCTTGATACCACAACGGCTATTGAGATTGATACGATGATTCGACGTCTGAGTACAGAGATTTACAAGCAGACATCAGGCAAAATAATCATTGCCGCCATTGGCATTTACGCCAGAAACACAACCGATAATCGCATTGTAAAGATGCGTACCGAAGTCACCGAAATGGCTTTAGCTCATGAAGGCGTTCTTCAAGTTCATGGCTTTATTGCTGACATTGAAAACCAATTTATGGCTTTTGATACCGTTATTGAGTTTGGTTATGACGGTAAGCAAATCGTTCACGATATTATTCACGAAGTAGAAGCGGCCTATCCTGATATGAATGTCTCTGTTCTTCTGGACCGCGATACAAGCGATCTTTCTGAACATGAAGAAGACAGAGACTTGCACTAAACACAAATTAAAACATCTAAAAAAGGGGCGAGCCGCTGACACCCAGAGTCAGCGGCTCGTGTTCTACGCTCGCAAGAAAGGGAGAGGGTCTTTCTCCGAGCTACGGGAACCTGAATAAAACAAGCAAATAATTTGCTTAAAAATATAGTAAGTTAACCATGGGAAACTTACAAGGATTATTTACTCAATTTTGTAAACTCTACAAAAAGTTAGACTAAGTTTACATACCTATGGATTTTTATCTTATATCGAGGAAGTCCGAAATAACGTAAAAATCCCCCACACCAATTTGGTGTGGGGGGATCAGGTCAGATTGCTTAGTAAGCAACTTTATGCTTTTGCAACCTCGTTAAGGCTGGTAAGAATCTTGTCGTCCTTCTTATCCCACTTTGGAGCAGGACGGAAGAGCTGGAAGAGAATTGCAGCCAGGAAGGCAAAAGCAATAACAGTCCAGATACCAAAAGAACCAAGGACGAAGAACTCCCAAAGCTGGTTGATGATAAGACCAACAACCCATGCAAAGATGCACTGATAGCCAATAGCAAACCAGAACCACTTGGAGTCATTCATCTGGCGACGAATGGAGCCAACCGCAGCGAAGCAAGGTGCGTCAAGCATATTGAAGGCAACGAATGCACACATAGCACCTACATGAAGCATACCGCCTGCATCGGTGAACATACCAGCAAAGCCGGACCACATGGTAACAGACTTCTCACTTGCGTCACCAAGACCGTACAGAACACCAAAGGTAGAAACAAGGTTCTCTTTAGCAATCAGAGCGGAGATGGAAGCTGCAGTTGCCTGCCAATTTGCAAATCCAAGAGGAGCAAAAATGACGCCAATGAAACCACCAATAGCTGCAAGCAGAGAGAAGTCCATGACATTCTCAGGAGCGCCTTCGATGCTTGGAAGGTAGCCAAAGACGCCGTTTGCGCCGTCCCAGGTTGCCCAACCAAAGTTGGAAAGAACCCAGATACCAATTGCAGCTGCGAAGATGATAGTACCAGCTTTAAGAATGTATGCAGAGATGCGCTCCCAAACATGCATTGCCCAAGACCTAATAGAAGGCATGTGATAATCAGGAAGCTCCATAACAAATGGCGCAGGCTCACCCTCAAATGCCTTAGTCTTCTTCAGCATGATTGCAGAAATAACAATCATTGCAACACCAAGGAAGTAGAAAGCAGGAGCAATCCACCAAGCAGTGGTGCCACCAATGAGAACACCCATAACCAGAGCAATGATTGGCTGCTTTGCGGAACAAGGAATCATGGTGGTGAGCATTGCGGTCATTCGACGATCCTTCTCGTTCTCAATAGTACGAGTAGAAAGAACGCCAGGAACACCACAGCCAGAAGAAATTAGAAGTGGAATAAAGGACTTACCGGAAAGGCCAAAGCGACGGAAAACACGGTCCATAACAAAGGCAACACGGCTCATGTAGCCGCAGTCTTCGAGGAAGGACAGCATGACAAACAGAACAAACATCTGTGGAATGAAGCCAAGAACAGAACCAACGCCACCGATGATACCGTCAACAACAAGGCTAGTAACAACTGGGCTTGCACCAGCGCCCTCAAGAGCACCGCGAACAAGATCAGGGATACCTGGAACATACATGCCGTATTCGGAAGCCTCTGGCTCTGTAGCAGCGCCTTCAACAGCGGTCTTGAAGCCTGCAGCAGTTACACCGCCCAGAGTCTGAAGTTCCTGACCCTCAGCAAGGATTGGGTTTCCATCTGCGTCAAGCTTAAGAGGATTGCCATCGGTGTCAACAAAGTTGCCATCCTCATCGTGAACTGGTGCGCTCAGAGCAACAGTGTTCTTCTCGGCAGCCTCTTTCTCAAAGTTAGTAATAGCGTCAGAATCCCACTGTTTTGCCTGAATAGCAGCGCGAACTTCAGTGGTATCAATACCATCCACGTCTGCTGCATTGAGATAAGCATCGATCAAATCACCATAGTGGTGAGAGTCAAACTCTTCCTTTGCCTCATTGTACTCGGTGTCGCCGATACCCATGAAGTGGAAACCCTTGTCAAACAGGTTATCGTTCACCCAGTTAGTGGCGCCAGTACCAACAGTAGAAATGGAGATGAAGTATACAAGAGCCATAATGATAACGAAGATAGGAAGACCGAGAATACGGTTAGTAACAACACGGTCGATCTTCTCGGAAGTAGTCAGCTGCTTAGGAGCCTTCTTAACACAGGCTGCCATGACACCAGCGATCCACTCATAACGGTCAGACGTGATGATGGACTCAGCGTCATCATCACGAGACTGCTCAACTGCAGCAATAATCTGCTCAAGCTCTGCGGTCTTCTCGGCAGAAAGGTTAAGAGGAGCAATAGCGTTAGCATCGCGCTCAAAGACCTTAATGGAGTACCAGCGGGACAGAGTTGCAGGAGCAAGGCCCTCAATTGCAGCAGCAATCTTGCCAAGAGCCTCTTCTACCTCTGGGGAGAAGCACTTAACGCCCTCAGCAGGAGTTCCCTCCTGGCCAGCCTTAATTGCAGTCTTTACCAGAGTGTCAATGTTCTTATTGCGAAGTGCAGAAACCTCAATAACCTCAACGCCAAGCTGCTTAGAAAGCTCTGCGGTGTCAATGACGTCACCAGACTCTTTAAGAAGGTCGACCATGTTGAGACCAAGAACAACAGGGCGACCAGCCTCAAGAATCTGAGTTGTCAGATAGAGATTGCGCTCCAGGTTGGTAACATCGAGAAGGTCAATAATGGCGTCTGGACGCTCATTAATGAGGTAGTCACGAGATACCTGCTCCTCTGGTGAATATGGAGACAAAGAATAAATACCAGGAAGGTCAACAAAAGTGACGTCCTTATCAGCGCGCCAATTTGCCTGCTTCTTCTCGACGGTAACGCCAGGCCAGTTGCCAACGTAGCCGTTTGAGCCCGTAAGCTCATTGAATAGGGTGGTCTTACCGCAGTTTGGGTTACCTGCGAGACCAATGATGGTTTTTTGTGCCATTAGGCTTCCTCTACCTTGTGAACGTCTACTACTTCAATGCTTGCAGCCTCATCCTTGCGGATAGAAAGCTCGTAGCCACGAACTGTGAGCTCAATTGGGTCTCCCAGTGGTGCTACCTTTTTGACGTAAACCTCAGTGCCCTTAGTAAGGCCCATGTCCATGATGCGACGTTTCACGGCGCCTACACCCTTTAGCGCAGCAACCGTGCAACTCTCCCCCACCTTAACTTCTTTCAGAGTTGCCATAACCTTCCTTTCATCGAAACACGTATTAAAAGCCGCGGGTTTTACCAGCAGCGCAATACAACAAAGTGTTTAGAGCGGAGAAACCATGATGTGCGACGACATCTGACGGTTCAGTCCAAGTCGTGCACCCTTAACGCTAACAATAACGTCACCGTTGACTCGTGAAATAACCTTTACCTCGGCGCCCTCAACAAAACCAAGTGTTGAAAGGTGCTGACGAAGATCAGAAGCACCCTTAACCGTTACGATCAACGCAGTCTCTCCCTCACCAAGCATGGCAAGAGGAAGAACTGGACCAGAATTTGCAGGACCCTGTGAGGTCTTTTCTGTATCCATGCATCCCCCAAAATAACGTAGGCAAACTAAGTTTGCTCTTTCGAACTTTTACTTCATTAGTATCAACTAAAAGTTAAGGTAATTCAACTTTCATTTAATAATTAAAGTAAAAAATAAGGCGAGAAACTCTGTCTACCAGTGGTTTCTCGCCTTGTAAATATTGCAACTTTATTTCAGGTAGTACTAGGTTTACGTAAACATAAACGATTGTTTGCTCAACGTTACGGTAAGTGGCGCTCTATCAGCCCGTATTCTGCAGACCTGCAGCAACGCCAGACACCGTGCACAAGATCAGATACGTGATATTTGCACGCTCCTCTGGAGTAAGCATGTCATCTCTTGTACGAAGCTCAGACAGGGCATGTACCTGCGTAACCGAGAGAATGTTAACAAACGGCAGACGCAAGCGAATAACAGGACCCAGCACGCGACGGTTCTCCAGAGGCCACTTGTTTCCGGTGATATCAAGTACCCATTTGCGCGTGAGTGACATCTCAGAAAGAACCATCTCTGAAAGCTCAGGACGATCACCCAGAGCCAGGTAAAGCCTTGCAATACGAGCATCAATCTTTGAGATAGACATCTCAATGTTGTCGATAAACGTAGTGAACAGTGGCCACTCTCTATATGCCTCACGGAGGCGTTCGATATCCCCTACTGCCTCGCAGGCACTGCCCAGTCCGTACCAAGCAGCCAGGTTGATACGAGCCTGTGACCAGGAGAAAATCCAGGGGATAGCACGCAAGTCATCAAGAGACTTGGCACCCAGGCCACGTTTTGCAGGTCTTGAACCAATGGGGAGAAGACCAATCTCTGTCAGAGGGGTAACAACCGAGAACCACTCAGCAAAGCCATCGGAGTGAATGAGCTCCAAGAAACGCTGCTTGGACGCTTTATCAAGCTCAGAAGCGAGCGAAGCAAACTTCACGTCTGTCTGGGTATTCTTCTGCTCAATAGAAGGTGCCATCTGAAGCAGTGTTGCTCCAGCAACGGACTCTACGTGACGACGAGCAAGCGTTGGGTCACCATAGCGAGCAAAAATAACTTCTCCCTGCTCAGTAAGTTTAAAGCGACCGTTGACTGAGCCTTTGGGCTGCGAAAGAACAGCACGGTTTGCAGGACCACCGCCACGACCAACTGCACCGCCTCGGCCATGCATCAAGATGAGGTCAATGGAGTTCTTCTCTGCCCACTCTGCCAAAGCAGCCTGAGTCTTATGCAGTACCAACGTTGCCGTAGTTGGTCC
>CAUUFE010000022.1:0-15879 GCA_963544415.1 uncultured Atopobium sp. | reverse complement strand
GAGGTTTTGGGAGATCTTGCTGGTACAGACGCCGGTCTTGCGGTAATGCCACCAGACTTTGTTGAGGCTCAAGGCGCAATTCCTGTTGTTTCCGCAGCTGAGTCCACTCCTATGCCTGTTCTTCCTAGCTCAAACGGTCTCCCAGACCTGCCCGTAAACGGAGCTATCCCAACAGCAGCTCCTGTTCCTATGACTCAGCGTCGTATCACGCCTTCTCTTGACGCCCAGTTAAACAGTATGGGTGGTCGCTCTTCTCGCAATCTGCAAGGTACGCCACGCGCAAACATGGATGCTACCTGTATTTTGATTGATCGCCAGAGTGGTCGTTCGTATCGCGTTGAGGCTCCTCGTGCCATTATTGGCCGCGAGCGCTCTCAGGCAGACGTTGTTCTGCGCGATCCTAACGTTTCAAGACGTCACGCCGAGATGACCTATGACGGTCATGATTGGCATATTGCTGATTTGCACTCCACTAACGGAACGCTTGTCAACGATATCGACGTAGATGAGGTAATTTTGCGCGACGGAGACCTCATTACCATTGGTCTTATGGACCTTCAGTTCCGGGAGAACTAATGATTGATCTGATTCTTTTTGCAGGACGTGTTCTGCTTGTTGTCCTGCTGTACATCTTCCTGTTCTCAGTCATGCGCACAGGCATTGGCCTTGTCCGCGGACAGCGCAAAGACGGAGCTATTTGGTCCGTTGATGTCGAGAAGGGCGTCAAGTCCTTACGTGGTCTGCATGTAGATATCTTGGGACCCGTTGTTATTGGACGCTCCCCTTCGTCTGACATTGTGATTGACGAACCTTACGTTTCTGCTTCACACGCCCGCTTTACTATCCAGGGTCCTGCTCTGGTACTTGAAGACCTTGGCTCCACAAACGGAACCATGGTTAATGGTCACATCATCGAGCAGCCTGTTACCCTTCGCGACACAGACGAAGTCCAGGTCAGCGATGTGATTATGCGTGTTGGACGTCGATAAGAGGCTCATGGTTTCTTCTGATACAACACATATTTCTGATACACCTACACAAGAGCCCGTGAGTGCTCCTGGTCGTTGTGAGCTGCCACTTGATGGTCGTTGTGACGCAGAGGCGGTTTCTGGCTCTAACACCTTTATTTCTTGGGGCGCCCGCTCTGACGTGGGATTAGTTCGCGAGCATAACGAAGATTCGTTCCTTTTGCGCACTCCCCTTTTTGCCATCTGCGATGGTATGGGAGGTCACGCCGCTGGTGAGGTAGCAAGCTCCATTGCTGTTAAGGTTATTGCCGAACAGGCACCAAGTACCGCAGACGATGTCCGTCTTGGCGCTGCAATTGAGGCTGCTAACCAGGAAGTTATTGATGCTCCTGCAAAGGGTATTGGCAAACCCGGCATGGGCTCCACCGCCTCTGCCGTCCTCATCGAGGGCAATCAAATGGCCGTTGCTCATGTTGGAGACTCTCGCATTTACCTACTTCATCACGGCACGCTGGTCCGCATTACTCACGACCACAGCTACGTTGAGGAGCTCATTGATTCTGGTCAGATTACCGCTGATGAGGCTCGCACACACCCTTCTCGCTCGGTAGTTACACGAGCTCTTGGCTCTGACCCAGACATGTATGCAGATCATTTCTCGCTTGAAGTATCTGATGGTGACCGCATCATCTTGTGCTCCGATGGTCTCTCTGGCATGGTGCCCGACGATGAGATTGAGTCCATTGCTGTCTCTAACGTCACGCCACAAAAGGCTGCCGATAACCTTGTTTCCGCAGCTCTTACCTATGGCGGCTCAGACAACATTACCGTTATTGTCATCGATGTCTTGGACGACGGCATAGCCGATCAAACCAGAAAACACCTTACTCGTGGCGTCATTGCCACGTTTGTCTCGTTCCTTGCGCTCTTTGCAGCCACTGTTGCAGTGTTCTTCCTGTTTGTAAGCAGCGAGTGGTACTTAGGAATTAACGGAACTACCGTTGGCGTTTATCGAGGTATTCCTACAACAATTGCCGGCATAAACATGTCTTCGCTTGTTGAAACTACGTCGATTGAAATAAAAGATTTGCCTGACGCAGTTCAAGACTCTCTTGCAGACGGAATTCGCGTTAAGAACGAGGATGAAGCACATAGCACCGTCGAGAATTACCGCAAACAAATTGACGACGCCAACAACAAAGCGGTCAAAAAGAAAGAAGACGCTCAGTCTGGCGGAACACCCACAACAGAAACAACAACATCAACAACAAGTTCGGGAGGTGAGTAGGAATGGAAAAAGCAGGTGGACTAAGGCGTAATACAGAACTCTTCTTACTGTTTGTAGGAGCAATCCCTGTATTTCTGCTGTACGCCATGTACATGATTACTGCTCGCTCAACGCTCAGCCTTGAGACAATGGCCGTTCCTATTGGTCTCTTTGCAGCATTTACCGTGGCTCACATTGCTATTAGGTTCCTTGCTCCCGCAGCAGACCCCGCCATTCTCCCTATTGTGTTTGTGCTCTCGGGAATTGGCATCACCATGGTCACCAGACTTGCACCAAATCTTGCAGTCAACCAGACCATTTGGCTCTTTATCTCTGTTGTTGTGATGATTGTGGTACTGGCGGTCATTAGAAATCTTGACGCATTAGCACGCTACAAATACTCCATTGGTATTCTCGGCGTCATACTGCTTCTCCTGCCAATTGTTATTGGCCAGGATCGCTACGGTGCAAAACTCTGGATTTCTTTTGGCGCATTCACCTTCCAGCCTGGCGAGCTTGCAAAGATTGCCATTACGCTCTTCCTGGCATTTTATCTTGCACTGAACCGAGAAGCCCTATCGGTCTCCATGCGTTCTGTTGGACCTTTCCGCATTCCTCGCTTTAAAATGCTGCTTCCTCTGTTTGTCATGTGGGGCATCAGCCTGATTGTTGTTATTTTTGAACGCGACCTTGGTAGCGCTCTGCTCTTCTTTGTGTTCTTTGTCATCATGCTCTATGTAGCAACAGGTCGCGCAAGCTACGTTTTTGTCAGTATTGCGCTCTTAGCCATTGGCGGCGTGGTGCTTTATCACTTCTTTGGTCACGTTCAGACTCGTGTCAACATTTGGCTTGACCCCTTCAAAGACCCCGCTGGAGACGGCTTCCAAATTGTCCAGTCCCTCTATTCCATCGCAGATGGAGGCCTTGCTGGCACCGGAATTGATAAGGGAATGCCTACACTTATCCCTATTGTTGAGTCTGACTTTATTTTCTCAGCCATTGCTGAGGAGCTGGGACTCTTTGGCGGAGCAGCAATTATTACCCTGTTCCTGCTCCTTACCGTGCGCGGCCTCGCAACAGCTGCTCGCGCAAAGTCCGATTCATCTGCTTTTGCAGCTGCTGGTCTTACCAGTGTTTTGGCGTTCCAAACCTTCCTCATTGTTGCAGGCGTTACTAAGCTCATGCCTCTTACCGGCGTTACCCTTCCCTTTATGAGTCAGGGTGGCAGCTCTCTTCTTTCCAGCTTTATCATTGTTGCCTTACTGCTCAGAGCAGGTGACGAGGGAACTGGTCGCGAGACAGAGCTTGAGCCAAGCAAGAAAACGCTTGACTCCCAGAGGCTTGAAATTTCTTCTGGTGGAGCTCACGCCTCTTCCGTTTTGCATGGCAGCCACATCCGTGGAGGCTTTGGCCTGCAGTCTGAGGAATCCGGTGTTCTGGGACGTGTTGCTCTCGGAAAACGTCTGACCAATTTGGTTACCGTATTTACCCTCTTCTTCACCGTTCTTCTCGGCAACTTGACCTTCTTGATGGTCATTGACGCGCCTAGAATTCAGGCACTTCCTACCAACAACCACACTATTGCTAAGAGCGCCTATGTTCAGCGCGGTGCCATCATGACTTCTGACGGCGTCACCCTGGCAGAGAGTGTTAAGCAAGACGACGGCACCTACGTGCGCAACTATCCGCACGACGGCATGGCTTCTCACACCGTTGGCTACATCTCTACCCAGTACGGAACTGCAGGTATCGAGTCCTCCATGAACGAGACGCTCACCGGACACGCAGATCATTCCGACTGGAGAAGCGCTCTGTACTCGATGGCAGGCGTTAATACCGCTGGTTCAAGCGTTGTTTTAACCATCAATTCCCAGATGCAGGCTGTAGCAGAAGCTGCACTCCAGGGATATTCCGGCTCCATTGTTGTTATGGATCCAGCCACCGGAGCCGTGCTTGCAAAGGCTTCAAGCCCTTCATACACCCACGCTGATCTGGGCACTATTATCGAGTCCGGTACCGGCAGTCAACTCGTTGACAGAACTACCCAGGCGCTCTACTCCCCTGGTTCATCGTTTAAGACCATTACGCTTTCTGCTGGAATTGACACACATACCACCACGCTGGACACCACCTATTCAGCTCCAGGAACTATGGAGCTTGGCGGTGGAACCATCCACAACTACGCCAACGAGGACATGGGCACTATTCCTCTGCGTGAGGCATTTGCTCGCTCTTCTAACACGGCGTTGGCGCAGCTTGGCGTAGCACTTGGCGCAGACAACCTGGTCAACTATGCACGTGCCTTTGGTTATGGCACCGCACTTGGACAGGACTTCTCCACTACTCCATCGCTGATGCCAAATCCTGCCGAAATGACCACCTGGGAGCTTGGATGGGCAGCTTGTGGCCTTCCTGTCGGAGAGCATGCAAGCCCTGCAGGTCCTCAGACTACCGTCATGCAAAACGCTGTTGTTGCAGCTGCAATTGCTAACGGCGGCGTGGTCATGAACCCTTACATCGTTGATCGCGTTCTCTCGCCGGAGGGAGCTGTTGTTTCTACAACGACACCTAAGTCTCTTGGCCAGGCGGTTTCTGCTGATACTGCTGCACAGGTCAGAGAGGCAATGTTGGGCGTTGTTGAATCCGGCACCGGCATGGGAGCGCGCGTTCAGGGGGTCAAGATTGCAGGTAAAACAGGTACGGCAGACGTCGAGAACGGTAACTTTAACTCGTTCTTCATCGGTTTTGCGCCTTACGACCACCCAACCCTTGTTGTTTCTGTTGTCATCGAAGGCAACGGCGAGAACGTTTTAGGTTACGGTGCTCAAGTTGGCGGACGTGTTCTTGCGCAGTGCCTGAACATCCAGGCTTTGGGAGCTGCTTCATAGCGCCTAAAACACCGCACGGTCTTCTCCCCAAGTAGTTGGGTGTGTTCTAAGATAGTAAGTGACGTGGCGAGAAAATCGCACGCTTGATAGGAGTTGAGTTATGCCAGGTAGAATGCTCGGTGGGCGTTACCAGGTTCAAGACAAAATTGGTACCGGTGGAATGGCCACCGTTTACCGTGGACAGGACCAGGTTCTTGGTCGTACTGTTGCCATCAAGATGATGCTGCCGCAGTACGCAAACGATCCTTCCTTTGCTGCCCGTTTTAAGCAGGAAGCTCAGGCTGCAGCAGCGCTCTCCAGTCCTTATATTGTCTCGGTCTATGACTGGGGTAAGGACGGCGAGTCCTACTACATTGTCATGGAGTATCTGCGCGGTACAGACCTTAAGAGCGGCATCCGCAAGCATGGAGCCCTTGATTCCCGTAAGGTCGCTCAGATTGGCTCTCAGATTGCTCAGGCGCTCTCTGTAGCACATCGTCACGACATCATTCACCGTGATATCAAACCACAGAACATCATGGTCCAGCCAGATGGCAACATCAAGGTCATGGACTTTGGCATTGCTCGTGCAAAGAACAGCAGCCTAACCACCGATAACTCTGTTCTTGGCACCGCCCATTACGTTTCTCCAGAGCAGAGTACGGGCAAGCCTTTGGGACCAACCACCGATATCTATTCCCTGGGCATTGTCATGTACGAGGCTGCAACTGGCCGCGTTCCTTTTGCTGGTGACGACGCTATCAGCGTTGCTATGAAGCAGGTCAACGAGGCTCCTCAGCCACCATCGCTAATCAACCCCAACGTAGATCCTGCACTCGAAGCAATCATTCTTCGTTGCATGGAGAAAAACCCAGCTGACCGATATCAGAGCGCTGACGAGCTTGCTCGTGCGCTGCGCGATTTCATTGCTGGCCGCGCCACTATTCCAAGCAACACCACCGTAAGCCCCCGCATTGTGACGCCACCTCAGCCAACTTCCAGGTTGGATCGTCGCGGCATCGACGGCTCCAACACCTACATTACGCGCGGTGGCGACACTGGTCGCTTGAACCGCGTCCATTCTCGTGAAGAGGCCGATGAGCTGGACAAGCGCGAGAATAAGCGTCACAAGCGCAACGTTATTCTCGGCGTTTTAGGCGCTTTGGTTGTCCTGGCTCTTGCCGGCTTTGCTATTGCGCACATCCTCGGCAACTCCTCCCAGCAGTATCTGGTTCCACAGTTTGTTGGTCAGACAAAAGACCAGGCAACTCAGGCACTAAATGCATCTGGTAGCCACTTTAAGCTGGGAACTGTTACAGAAAGCTACAGCGATTCTGCTCCAGAAGGCCAGGTCATCGACCAGACGCCAAGCGCTAACAGGCAAGCTCCTGAGGGAACCGCGGTTAACCTTGTCATTTCTAAGGGAGCTAAACCTGCTGCTGCAGTTAAAGTACCTGATCTTACCAACAAGAGTCCATCAGAGGCTGAGTCTGCTCTTGCTGCCGTTGGCCTCAAAGCAAGAAATGGTGACTCGGTTGAGTCGGACGACGTAACCGTTGGTTATGTTGCAACACAAGAACCAGCCGCAGGTAGCGACGCTAAGGCTGGCGACACCATCACCTATCACCTGTCTTCGGGTAAGGGTAAGGCAGATGTTCCAGACGTCACCGAAATGACTGCCGAGCGTGCGTCCGATGTCCTGAAAGATGCAGGCTTCAAGGTAGACACTCAGCAGCAGCCTTCGTCAAGCGTTCCAGAGGGCCGCGTCATCTCCCAGTCTCCAGCTAACGGCAAGGCAGATAAGGGTTCTACGGTAACCATCGTTGTTTCCTCTGGTGCTCAGAGCGGATCTGTTCCAAACGTCGTTGGCAAGGACTTTGAAACCGCTCAGTCCACGCTGGAAAATGCTGGCTTCCAGGTCAACACGGTTTGGGTCTACGATGACAACGTTGCAACCGGAAACGTAGTTGGCCAGACACCTTCAAGTGCTGCAGCTGGCGCTACTATCACCATCCGCGTTTCCAGCGGACCTCGCCCATCAGCGTAGACTGCGCACGTAAGCAATTGGCTCATCGAGTACGTTCAAGCCCTGCAACCGATTTCGGTTGCAGGGCTTTTTGCTGCAGGAAAAATGGTTGAACACACCTATGACAGATAATCTGTCAAAAAGACGTATACATTACGCTGAAAATACCTCAAACGTGCAGATTATCTTCATTAGGTGTGTAATATGCCCGCAATTGTGCAGATTATCTGTCATAGGTGTGTTCCTTAGAGGCGGAATTTACATATAGTTAGATTTTTTATATTTCTCTATTCATTTTTCAGCATATTAGATGAAGTTTATGCATAAAGATGCATATCAAGTAGGGAGACCACCTGGCCGTCTGGCAGAATGCCCTTGGCTGTCTGATTATCTTGGTTAAAAGCTAGTCGATCCCCAGCGAGGTCTACCAAAACGGCACTATTTTGAGCTATTTCGTATGCCCAGACTGAAAAGCCAACGCTAACTCGCTGCAGAAAGAAAAAACCGGCAGCACGAAGCTGCCGGTTTAAAATCAATGGTGCCCCCGGGCCGATTCGAACGGCCGACACCCGCTTTAGGAGAGCGGTGCTCTATCCCCTGAGCTACGAAGGCATGTGGGATATTCTACTCACGTAGGCTCGCGTACGCAAATCTCGCCAACGCTTGCGGCGCCGGCAGCAGCGCGATGCTGCTACTTGCGACGAGCCTTGCGCTCGGCCCTCTTTCTATCGTACTCAGCCTGACGCTCGAGGTAGAAATCGTTGAGCTTCTTATCGGTCATGCCAGCAACCTTAGCCTCGATCTTCTTGCGAAGAGGACGCATCTTAAAGAAGCTGTAGACAACCGAGCCAAAGATGCAGAAGTAAGCAAAGACCAGCATGATGGCAGAAATCATACCAACGCCGGTGTTCAGGTCCCTGGACTCAGGAACCATATACGAAAGCACCAGTGTAATGATGGTTGCAACAAAGCCAAGACCTAGGAAGACCCACCAAACGCGCTCGGCACGATGATAGTCTGGATCCGCGCGCAGCATAGCCTCAAATCCACGGCTGCGAATATCCTCGCGCTCGCGCTGGCGAGCACGTGCAGCACGCTTCTCCTCTTTGCTCTTTGGAGCACTGGAGCCAGAGCCACTCACACGTACAGACGCAGCTGCCTCTCGCACTGGTTTAGCAGTAGCAGCAGATTTGCGACCAAAAGCGGAATACGAAGGACGTTCAGTCTCCTCAGAGGTTTCTTTCTTTGCAAGGCTTGCGGTAGCCTCACGCGCTTCTTTGGTTGCGCCTGTAATGGTGTCACGCAGTGACATTGGTCTCCTTCAGTGGTACAAACTCAGTTCCCGTAATAATCTGGAATGCCGTACGATAACGCTCGGACGTGCCCTCAATAACCTCTTCTGGAAGATGAGGTGGCTCTCCTTGCATGTCCCAGTGGGCTTTCAGCCAATCGCGCACATACTGTTTGTCGTAGCTTGGCTGAACGTGTCCCTCAGAATAACCCTCAGCAGGCCAAAAACGGCTTGAATCAGGTGTAAGGCACTCATCAATAAGTGTAAGTTTTCCGTCGATAAAACCAAACTCAAATTTGGTATCCGCAATAATAATTCCACGAGTTGCAGCATATTCTGCAGCAGCCTTATAAATTGCAAGCGAGGCTTCCTTCAGCTGAGTAGCAACATCCTCACCAACAATCTCGCAGCAACGCTCAAACGAGATATTCTCGTCATGATCGCCAAGCTCAGCCTTAGTTGAAGGAGTAAAGATTGGCTCAGGAAGTTTAGATGCCTCAGTCAGACCATCAGGCAGCTTAATGCCGCAGACGGTACCGTCCTGGTCATAGGTCTTTTTGCCAGAACCAGTAAGGTAACCGCGGACAATGCACTCGATTGGCACAGTCTGTGCTTTCTTTACCAACATTGCGCGGCCAGCAAGATACTCAGTGTAATCTGCAAACTGCTCAGGAGTCTGATCTGGCAGAACAGAAATCATGTGGTTAGGCAGAAGGTCCTTGAAGCGATTAAACCAGAAAGCGCTGATACGCGTCAGAATTTCTCCCTTAAAAGGAATCTCGTCGGGGAGAATAAAGTCAAAAGCACTAATGCGATCGCTCGCAACCATCAAAAGTTTGTCGCCACAATCGTAGATATCGCGAACCTTACCGTGCGAATCGGGACGAAGCTCAGCTCCAGCCACAATGACCTCACTTCTGCGCAAAGCGCGTTGTATTACAGGACTTTTGATTGTACGGCAAAATACCCAAAAATCGACCTACAACAAAGTATCTGTTACAGAGATATTATTTTGGGCAAGCAGAGGAAGGTGCAGCGAGAAGGTCGTACCCTTTCCAAGCTCGGATTCTACCGAGATAGTGCCGTTATGACGGTCCATAATCTCTTTTGTAATTGCCAATCCAACGCCAAGACCGCCCGAAGCGCGCTCGCGGCTTTCTTCTGCACGCCAGAATCGCGAGAAGGTCTGTGGAATGTCCTCAGGAGCAATTCCCATACCATCATCAGTCACGGAGATAACCGCATCGGTATCATCAATTGATACGGTTATAACAACATGACCC
Source organism: uncultured Atopobium sp. (assembly GCA_963544415.1). GTDB lineage: Bacteria > Actinomycetota > Coriobacteriia > Coriobacteriales > Atopobiaceae > Lancefieldella. The sequence goes on along the minus strand of CAUUFE010000022.1, from coordinate 6,177 downwards.
CCGTCGTCGGTGTAGCGAATGGCATTGCTCAGCAAATTGGTCAGGGCTTCTCGGATCATGTCCGAATCAATATCAACAAAACAATTACCCTCGGGTGTCTTATCCACAAAGGTCAACGTGCGGTTATTCTCCTTAAAGAGTGTTTCTTGTACCGCAACGAGACTCGCCACCATAGCCACAACATTGACGCTTTCTGGATTGAACTTTGTCTTTCCGTTCTCAAGCCTTGAGAGGTGGAGCATGGCGTCTACCAGGCGAGAAAGACGTCTACTCTCAGACACAATGTTTTCCAAGCGCTCTTCATCTGCGGGCAAGATACCGTCTTGGATTGCTTCAACGGTGGCCATGATAGCCATAAGTGGAGTTCTGAGCTCGTGCGCAACATCACTGGTCAGACGGCGTTCAAGCTTAATATCTCTTTCGAGTGAAGACGCCATATCATCGAAGGTTTCTCCCAGGCGTCCCAGTTCATTCTCGCCACGGATGCCCGAACGAGCAGCAAGATTGCCGCTTCTAATCTGAACGGCCGTCTCGGTAATGCGACGCATAGGCTTAGTAAGCGAGCGCGAAGCCAAAATGCCAATCAATCCAGACAGCGAGATTGCAATGGCCGCAGCAAGACTGATTGCCTGGTAGGAGCCATTACGGAATGCAATATCTCGCTGGGTCAAGAACGGCTCAGAACCAAACGTCCAGATTCTGATGCTGCCTACAGCTTCTCCCTGCAAGTTTTGAACAACTGCATACACCACAGCGTCGCCTGTCTGAGGACCAGAGAGCGAACTGTTTACGCCAGGTCGGCGAGCATTTGGCGCCGAGTCGTCATACAGAACCACGCCAGAAACGTCTAAAACCTGGATGCCAATATCGGGATTAGACGATGAGGCCTGGCGCGCAATAGACAGTACGTCAGCGTTCCAGCCGTCTGCACGCGCGTATGCTTGAGACATATTAAGCGCGGTGTTATCGACGGTATTCTGCAAGTTCTCCCTGGTATAAGCAGTAAAGCGACTCTCCCACACAATACCCAAAACAGAAATAAGCACCAAAACCGTCATGACCGCAGTCAGCGCAAAGAACGCCGCCATGCGGGTAGTAAAGCTCTGAGTACCAACGGGATCAGGCTTAATAGTTTTGTAAGAACCCTCAGTTTCCGGAGGGTTCTCAAGAGTATTTGAATGATGTTTCTTGAAGAGCGCCAAAACTCTAGAGCTTAGGACTCGTGGCTAGCGTTGCCGGCCTCAAAGCGATAGCCAACACCGTGAACAGTGAACAGCCAGCGAGGATTACGAGGATCATCACCAAGCTTTGCACGCAAATTCTTGACGTGCGAATCAATAGTGCGCTCATAGCCCTCAAAGTCGTAGCCCAGGACCTTCTCGACAAGCTCCATGCGCGTGTATACGCGGCCAGGATAGCGAGCAAGGGTGGTGAGCAGCTTAAACTCTGAAGCGGTAAGGTCAACTTCCTCGTTGTTGATGAGAATCTTGTGACCAGAAATATCAATAGTAAGGGTACCGTAATCAAGCACGTCAACAGCAGTGTCTGGCTCAGAATACGTGCGACGGAACAATGCGCGGACGCGTGCTACCAGCTCACGTGGCGAGAAAGGCTTAACAAGATAGTCATCAGCGCCAAGCTCAAGACCAATAATTCTGTCTTCCACCTCACCTTTTGCGGTAAGCATAATGATAGGCACGTTAGAGGTATCTCTAATTGCACGGCAAACGCGCTCTCCAGAAAGTTTTGGGAGCATAAGATCGAGAATCACCAGGTCAAATGCGTGCTTTTCAAACTCTTCAACTGCACTTTGACCGTCGCCAACGCCCTTAACAACGTAATTTTCGCGCTCAAGATATGCTGAGACGGCGTCACGGATGACTTTCTCATCTTCGACAATCAGAATTTTCTTCTCGTCGGAAGCCATTGTCTCCCCTTTTCTTTTGCCCTGTATGTATGTGCGTATGGCACATTACGATTATTCATTAATTATTTGTATTCATTCTATCTCTATAGCTACAAATAATCTACAAAGAAAAAACACGAACTGTCACGGAAGCCGGATATCCGCTGGTAGGATCCTTAACAGTTGAGTAGGTTACAAAAGAATCACAGTTGCCTTCTCGAGCGGGAAACTCTCCGTAATCAACGCTTCTATCCATTGAATAGAGCCAGTTTGCCGTTTGATTTTGCGTATCAACAAGCACGTAAGAGGCGCGGCTCTTAACTATGTAAAGGCTACCTTTACCTGCCGTTATTGCATAAGGTTCACGCTCTATGACGTAAGGGTTTTCGCCTGAAGCAGGCAGGATATATGTTCCCATCTTGCCCAACAGACCGCCCGAGTCATAACTTGCTTCAACTGACACAATGAACTTATCGTCTATGCGACTTACTGCAAAAGGTTTGACAGATTGAGGCATAACAAGCTGGTCAACCTTGGTTTTAAGGTTGTCCCCCAGCAGGTATGCTGTAACGCCATAGTAAGTGCCTTCGGAGGCGCGAACTCGAGGAGTAAGGGTAACTACGCCCTTTGAGATAGACGGTGCAGTAGCAAATCTACCTGGAGATTCTACGGCATCCGTTCCCTCAGAATCCCCCACACGCCACACGTAGCAGTGCGAAGATTCACGGGTTTTCTCGCCAGAAGAAGCTGGTTGGACTAGCCAAACCACCTTATCGTCTCCGCAGGCAAATGGAGCCGGATCCCAGTTTTTATCGGCCTTGTACAGCACCTTTGCGTCGCCTGTCAGCTTGCCGTCAGAAAATGGTGCGGCGAGAAGCTCCCAATCAAAGGTTGTGGTATCCACCTCAACCCATGCGTACACAGAGTCAGAGCAGCGGACGTCGTAAATGACCGCCGTAGTATTGTTCATCTGAGCTGTAGGAACAACGTCAACTACCTGGCCAGACGTCAGCGAGAGAGCAGAGCCTTTCACCATAGGCGTGGCAGACGCGCCGGCCGTGGTGACGGGAATCCAATTTCCATCGGCTGGATGCAGCACGCTTCCCAAAGGAAGAGTCCAGGTCTGGCTAGGTTGGGCAGAATACTCCGCAGAGCTATAGGAGTCCAGCACATTTGTGCCAGAGGACTCGTCAAGTACCAGCGGTTTTCCTGCATCTCCCGAGCCTTCTTGATGAGAGCAGCCAGCCGCGATGCTAATTGCACCCGCAACTACGACACCAGCCGCTCCCGTCTTAAAGAAGTTTCGGCGAGAAATGTTCCCAAACAGAGACACGATTTAGTCCAATTCAAGATGCTCAAGGCGGTCAAACAAAACGTTTGAACGGGTAAGGAATGCGCGAGGATCAAAGATTTTATCAAGCTCCTCATGGCTCAACGTACAGGCTGGATCCGCCTCAAGAAGCTCCTGGTAGGATGGTCCTTCCTTGCACTGCTGAATATCTGCCCAGACCTTCATAGCGTTGGACTGAACAATCTTGTACGCCTCTTCACGAGTAATACCAGTGTTGACCAGGGCAAGAAGAACCTTTGACGAGAAGAGCATGCCACGGGTCTTATTGAGGTTGGCCATCATCTGCTCTGGATACAGGACCATGCCATCAAGCAGGAACTCAAGCTTTGACAGCATGTGGTCAAGAGCAATAAAGCTATCTGCCTGCGCAACGCGCTCAGCGGAAGAGTGGCTGATGTCACGCTCGTGCCAAAGAGCAACGTTATCAAAGGCAACCTGCGCGTTTGCCTTAACTACGCGGGACAAACCACAGATCTTCTCGGCAGTAATAGGATTGCGCTTGTGAGGCATAGCGGAAGAACCCTTCTGGCCCTTGCGGAATGGCTCCTCAGCCTCGAGGGTATCGGTCTTCTGCAGCGCACGCATCTCAGTTGCAATACGCTCACAGGTAGCGGCAACGGTTGCCAGAACGCCAGCAAGGTAAGCGTGGTGGTCGCGAGAAATTACCTGGGTTGAAAGTGGATCGTGGACAAGACCGAGTTTCTCGCAAACGTACTCCTCTACAAAAGGATCAATGGAAGAATAGGTTCCAACCGCACCAGAAATAGCGCCATAGGCAACGTTTTTGCGGGCATCCTTTAGGCGGTCAAGGTCGCGCTTAAACTCCCAGGCCCAGCTACCAAACTTCATACCAAAAGTCATAGGCTCTGCATGAATACCATGAGTACGACCAACGCACAGCGTATCGCGCTCCTCAAATGCGCGACGCTTACAGATAGCAGCGCAGCGACGAACCGCAGCAATAAGCAGGTCACATGCCTGGGTGAGCTGATAGCAAAGGGCGGTATCGCCCAGGTCTGTTGAGGTCATACCGTAGTGAACCCAGCGACTTGGCTTAAGCTCACCCTCTGGAACCTTGGCATCGATGTAGGAGCCCATATTGGTCAGAAAAGCAATGACGTCGTGGTTGGTAACGGCCTCAATCTCGTCTACCTCAGCGCGGTTAAACGCAGCGTGCTCACGAATCCAAGCTGCCTCTTCGCGAGAAATACCAATAACACCAAGCTCAGCCTGTGCTTCGCACGCAAGGACTTCAATCTCCTGCCAAACGGCGTACTTGTTCTCCAAAGAAAAGATGTGGCCCATTTCTTTGCCGGTGTAGCGATCTACCACGATGAGACTCCTTCTGCTCGTAAAAGAAAAGGTCGAGTACCACTATGGTACCCGACCTTTGAATTACCTGGTGGGCCGTTAGGGGTTCGAACCCTAGACCTTGGGATTAAAAGTCCCCTGCTCTACCAACTGAGCTAACGGCCCATTATCGGGCGTGGCAATTTTACCACGCAACTAGGATAGTGTAGCAGTTTACTCCCATGCCCATTGTCCATTTATGAAAATTGGTGTTTCTTTTCCATCGGCAGAAATTCCCCAAATGTTTAAATCGTCTGCACCAATCATAAAATCGACGTGCGTAGTGCTCTGATTGACACCGTGGGCCAAGAGCTCATCCGGATTCATCTCAAGACCACCTTCCAAGCACTCTGGGAAGCCCATTCCAAGCGCTAAATGGCAGCTAGCGTTCTCGTCATACAGAGTATCGTAGAACAGAATGCCACTTTGGCGAATAGGAGTATTCTTGGAGATAAGCGCACATTCTCCCAGGTACTTGCCACCTTTCTGAGAAACAATAGAAGTCAGAACTTCTTTGCCCTGTTCAGCGCCGTAGTCGACAACTTCGCCGTCTTTGAAGGTAAACCAGAAATTTTTGACAATCTGACCAGCATGAATCAGAGGCAATGCAGAGTGGACAGTGCCATTTACCTTGCGATAGTTTGGTGTAGTAAAGACTTCCTCGGTTGGAATGTTAGGGAAGAACAATGTTCCATCCTGAGTCTTGCCAGCACCACCCTCCCAAAGATGTCCTGGGTTCATGCCAATAGTCAGGTTAGTTCCATTTGAAGACTCATAACGAAGCTCTTCAAACTGGTGAGAGTTCATGAAGCGCTTGGTCTTCTCAAATGTTGCATTGTGGGTCTCCCAAGCACTCTGAGGATCTTCTCCGCTTGCATGAGCAACGTCCAAAATTGCAATCCATAGCCTGTAGATTGCCTCAGCCTCAGAAAGCTCTGGGAAAATTACCTTTGCCCATTCAGCTGCAGGAACGCCAGCAATACACCAAACATTTTTACCAAAGTCCATGCCGTTTCTAAAGACATCGCACTCCAAATTTCTTGCACGAGAAACGGCAGCTGGCTTTTCTGGATCAATGCCCTTGAGCCCATTTGGGTCATCAGACGAGAGGAACAAAAATGCTGCACCCTGCTCTGCGAGGGAGTTAAGCTGCTCAATCTTCCAGCTTGGAGTTTTAGAAAGACGAGCTAGATCAACATTTTCATACATGATTCTTGAGGACTCTTGATCGCCCCAGATAACCGTGACAAATTCTGCGCCAGCCGCATAAGCTGCTCGCTGAACCCTACGGGCAAAATCAGCAATCTCAATTGAAGCGTTAATTACCAGCTGGCTTCCTTCAGAAACTGCGCAGCCCTTCTTCACAAGAAGCTCGGCATACTTATCAATTTGATCAGACAGCGCATCAAGAGCAATCTTTACCTCTTGATCTGTCATAGGAATTTGTGCCATGTTGTTCCCTTCAACCATCAATCCGCGTAATCCGAGTACTTAAGCACGTTCTATCAAAGATATATCCAAAATATTTCCGTTCAACTTCTACCCGAACAACCTTCTTCACAACGCCAAA
>CAUUFE010000021.1:0-16117 GCA_963544415.1 uncultured Atopobium sp. | reverse complement strand
GATCCCCAACTAAACGGGTTTTTTACCTTTTTCGCCCTATTTTGGAGCTCAATGTTTGTTTGATAAAAAATGAAACGAATAAAGTGCCTGTAAAATACATTTTCATGCATAGCGACAAATCTTTGCATAGCCGTTGGGACAAAAATAGGTGCCCACTCTATGTGAGCAGGCACCTACGGCAAAGAATCATGATTGATTTCGCTGAAGCGTGAGGTTTTACACAAGCTGCACAGCTTGCACGAGCTTTTACTCCTGCAGAAGCTGGGCAATTAGGCCAAGCTTTGTCTCAAACGAAACGCCACGAAGCTCAAAGTTTGGCTGCTCACGAGTAATTTCCATGGACTCGCAGACAAACTCACCGGCGAGCTCAACCGCGTCAGCAATTTCCTGACCACACATAACTGCAGCTAAAAGCGCAGAAGCAAACAGATCGCCGGTGCCGTGCAGCATGTAAGGCAGAAGCTCGGAGACAATCTCGCCACGCTCGGACTCGGTAGCAACAAAATTGCGGATAAGGTCATCGCCGCGAACAATACCCTTAAGGACAACGCACTTTGCGCCCATCGCAAGCAGCGCATCAAGCAGCTCATCTACCTGCTCATCAGTCAAATCCTGACCAGCGTATGGAATGCCCGTCAGAATTGAAGCCTCAGTAAGATTTGGTGTCAAAATATCTGCGCCATTTACCAGGGACTTCATTGCGTCACAAAGCTCTTGCGTATAGGTTGGATACATCTTGCCGCCATCGCCCATAACTGGGTCAACAACGCGAAGTGCCTTTGGATGCTCCTGATACAAGCGTTGAATGCTTGCAACCTGCTCTGCCGCACCAAGGAAGCCAGAATAAATGGCGTCCAGGTCAATGCCCTCTTCCTTCCATGCATCCAGATAATCCTCGAGCATGTTGGTGGTGTCGTGCATGTAGAACGTAGGGAACTTGGTGTGTGCCGAGAAAAGCGACGTAGGCACTGGGCAAACGTCACATCCCGCTGCCGACAAAACCGGAATAGCTACGCCAAGCGAGCATTTTCCGTATCCGCAGAGGTCATGCACTGCGGCGATGCGAGGGATGTACGAGCCTTCTCGCTGGTACAGAACAGAGTTGGTTTCATTCATTACAGTTTCCTTTCACGTGGACTGATGGACCAACGTTCAAGAAAATCATACTCTATACTGTTAAGTGGATATCTGACGTATCCGCCTATTTTAAGAGACGTAACAAAGGAGCAGAGATGGCAGATCAGCCTGTTGTCGGCATCATCATGGGATCTAAGAGCGACCTTGCAACTATGGAGGGATGTACCGCTGAACTCGAGCGCCTTGGCGTTCCATATGAGCTGGTTATTGCGTCTGCACACCGCACCCCAGATAAAGTTCACCAGTGGGCCGAAACCGCTGTTGACCGCGGTCTCAAGGTAATCATCGCAGCTGCAGGAAAGGCTGCTCACCTGGGCGGAGTTGTCGCTGCATTTACACCGCTGCCTGTCGTTGGTGTTCCAATGAAGACCTCCGACCTTGGTGGCATGGACTCCCTGCTTTCCATGGTCCAGATGCCATCCGGTGTACCCGTTGCCTGCGTTGCCATCAACGGCGCCAAAAACGCAGCTATTTACGCTACCCAGATTCTTGGCGCTTCTCTTCCAGAGTATCGCGAGAAGATCGTCCAGCTTAAAGCCGAGATGGCTGACGCATAAGCTGATGCGTACCTGCATCCGCAATCGCACACCAGACCCGCGCTTTAGAAGACCTAAGGCGCGGGTTTTGCATATCGCAAAATGTGATTATGCGATGACTTCATAAGATGTACAGAGATTTTTGTTTCGTGCATAGCTAAACTTTTAAGGGGTATGACAAGGGTATGACAAAGGTATGACAAAGAGTACCTTCAGAAGGGAAGTGCATGGAATCAAAAAACGGCAAGCATTTTGCTTCATTCGCCGCTGACAATCAGGTGGCTGGAAATACTCACACTTCAAAAACATCTGTCGAGATGGTTTCTATGAAAAACTCCGCGTCCTCAAAAAATGACGGCAACAAAAAAACCTCTCCTAAAAAGTCTAGCGAGAAACCCGCTAAGAAGAAAGGTTTTGCCTATATTCTTTCCACACTCTTGCTGGTAGTTGGCATTGGCCTCTTGGTCGTTGCTGGCGTCATGTTTGGCAAAACCCAGCTTGAATATCACGAGCAAGACGTCATCAACGAAGAGCTTGCTACATACGCAACAGTTTCCGAGAAAAAAGACGAGGCTCCAGTTATTGATTGGGCTGGTCTTCAGGCAGTAAACAACCAGGTTGTCGGCTGGATTCAGATTCCAGATACGCAGGTTAACTACCCTGTTTATCAGACTACAGACAACGATCACTACCTGCACACAAACGCAAAAGGCGAGTGGTCAATCGGCGGTCAGATTTTCATGGACTACCAAAACAATCCAAATGGCCTTACTGACCAGCAGACCATTCTCTATGGTCACCACATGAGAAACGGCTCCATGTTCCAGTACATTGGAGCAATGAATGACCAATCTACCTTCGATAAGGTTGAGACCATCTGGTACGTCACACCTACTCAGACATATGAGCTTGAGCCTGTATTCACCTATCACACCGACGAAGACGACGAGGAAGTCAGACAATTTAACTTCAATTCTGTCGATGAGTTTAGGTCCTACTTAAAAGATAGGCTTTCTAGAGCCGTAAGTTCTCGTTCTGATGCGGCAGATGTTATTTCTCGCGCTGATCACGTTCTTACGCTCTTTACCTGCAATTACACTGATCAATACGGCAGGACTATGCTCATCTGTGTACCAAAGACTGAAGCTCAGCCAAAGGCTCAGTAGCTGAAAAAGGGCGGTTCACAGAGGTTGTAAATGCCATTTTCTTAAAAAATTGTTACACGCTCCGAACATATTTGTTCGGAGCGCTTTTTCTTGCAAATTTCCAGGTACACTGTATGTATTGTTGCCAGACGTGAGAGGCGTTCGATCAAGGGTGACTCAGGCTGAGGCATCCGGAGGGGATCCAATGGAACTTCACGAGGAATGTGGCGTCTTTGGAGTATGGGCGCCTGACCGTGACGTTGCTCGACTCACTTATTTTGCGCTGCACGCCCTGCAGCACCGCGGGCAAGATTCCGCAGGTATAGCTGTCGGCGACGGCCAGACCGTACTTATCAGAAAAGATACGGGCCTCGTAACTGAAGTTTTTAACAACGATGATCTCAACGCAATGCCAGGTAAAGTGGCTATTGGTCACTGCCGCTACGGCACTGCAGGCGCCAAGGGTTGGGAGTCTGCTCAGCCTCACATGTCGTCCATCGACGAGACCCTCATTGCTCTGGCTCACAACGGCACCCTCGTTAACTTTGACTCCTTGCGAGAAGAACTGTCTTCTCGCCAAATTTCCTTTAGATCCAACACAGATTCCGAGGTAGCAGCCCAGCTTATTGGTTACTTCACGCGTCAGACGCACCGACTGCGTACCGGCATCGCCGCAACTATGAACCTTATCGAGGGCGGCTACGCTATGGTGCTCATCCGCGAGAACGCGCTGTATGCGTTTAGGGATCCAAACGGTATTCGTCCGCTGGTACTTGGCCATATTGGCGAGGAAAGCGAGAATAACTGGGTGGTTGCATCCGAGACGTGCGCGCTGGATATCGTGGGCGCCACGTATGTGCGAGAGGTTGCACCCGGTGAGATTATCCGCATCTCGGACAATGGGCTTTCTTCTGAGATGGGACTTTCTCCTCGTCAGCAGGCAGATTGTATCTTTGAGCAGGTGTATTTCTCGCGTCCTGACTCACTTATCAGCGGTCGCTCGGTGTATTCTGTCCGTCATCAGATGGGTCGCCAACTGGCAAAAGAGACGCCGGCCGATGTTGACCTGGTTATTGGTGTGCCAGATTCTGGCGTTCCTGCAGCCGAGGGCTTTGCACAAGAGCTGGATGTTCCGTTTGGGACCGGCCTAATTAAGAATCGCTACGTTGCAAGAACGTTTATTCAGCCTACGCAGCAGCTTCGTGAGCTGGGAGTTCGCCTGAAGCTCAACGCACTTTCTGACGTTGTAGCAGGTAAGCGTATTGTAATGGTGGACGATTCCGTTGTTCGCGGCACTACCTCAAAGCAGATTGTTCAGCTGCTTAGGGATGCTGGCGCCGTTGAGGTGCATGTCAGAAGTGCGTCTCCAAAGGTCGCCTGGCCCTGCTTCTACGGGATTGACACCGCTGACCAGCACCAGCTTGTTGCAGCAAAAATGAGCACGCAGGAAATCTGCGATTATATCGGTGCAGACTCCCTTGGCTTCTTGAGCTTGGAGGGCCTGCTTTCGTGTGTACCTTCTCGCGGCTATTGCGAGTCTTGCTTTAGCGGCAGATATCCCGTGGCAATTCCAGAGGACTTCCACCAGAGGTTCCTGCCGGAGAATAAACCAGACAATTTGAACCCATCTTTTGCACGCAAGTTTGACCAGGTAGAACAGCAGTTAATTGACGATGGCCTTGTTCCATCAAAGCAGTAAGGGGAGAAACAATGACTACTTCCGCTGATCCAACCAAGCAGATCACCTACGCCGATGCAGGCGTTGACGTTGATGAGGGCGCTCGCGCGGTTGACGCCATTAAAGCTGCTGTTGCTACAACTACTCGCCCCGAAGTCATTGGTGGCCTGGGTGGTTTTGGCTCTTGCTTCTCGGCTGCAGCACTGAAGGACATGGAGGAGCCTGTGCTGGTTAGCGGCACTGACGGCGTTGGTACCAAGCTTGCCATCGCCCAGCTGCTTAACCGCCACAACACCGTGGGCGAGGATCTGGTTGCAATGTGCGTTGATGACATTGTTCCTATGGGCGCAGAGCCTCTGTTCTTCCTAGATTACGTGGCCGTGGGCAAACTCAAAGCTGAGGCCGTTGCCGAGATTGTTGGTGGTATCGCAGAAGGTTGCCGCAAGAGCGGCTGCGCGCTGGTAGGCGGCGAGATGGCCGAGCATCCAGGCGTTATGAACCCCGACGACTACGATCTGGCAGGCTTTGTGGTGGGCGTTGTCGACAAGCCAAAGATTTTAGGTCCCGAGAAGGTCAGTGAGGGTGATATCATCCTGGGACTGCCTTCTTCTGGCATCCACTCCAACGGATATTCACTGGTACGTAAGGTGGCCATTGAGGGCAAGACCGTTGAGGAGCTTAACCAGCCGCTAGAGGAGCTTGGCGGCGAGTCTCTTGCAGACGCTGTTTTGCGTCCAACCACCATTTATGCAGGTGGACTGCTTGCTGCACTCCGTGCAGGAGCCCCTATTAAGGCTATGGCACACATCACCGGTGGCGGAATCACCGAGAACCTTAACCGTGCGCTGCCAGCTCATCTTGACGCGGAGGTTGATCGTGGTGGCGAGGCAGGTCCCGCATGGTCTATTCCACCTGTTATTTCCTACGTCTCTAACGCTGCCAATCTCTCTCTTGATGAGCAGTATCGTACCTTCAATATGGGTGTTGGCATGGCGCTCATTGTTGACATGGACGACGTTGATGATGTTGCAGAGGCCCTTTCTGAACAGAGCTTTGAGCCATTTGTCATGGGCCAGATTATCCCGGGTACCGGAAAGGTGGTCTACAACGATGCCAATTAAGCTTGGCGTTCTTCTTTCCGGTTCAGGCACCAACCTCCAGGCTATTATCGATGCCATCAAGGCTGGCAAGCTAGATGCAACCATTGAGCTGGTTGTTTCTTCTCGCCCCAGTGCATATGGCTTGAAGCGGGCAGAGGCGGCCGGTCTGCAAACCCTGACACTCTCAAAAGAGACGTACGAAGATCCATTTGTTGCAGATATGGTTATTGCCACCGAGCTCAAGCGCTATAACGTTGATTACGTTGTTATGGCTGGTTACATGCGTAAAGTTGGCGTCCCTATTCTGAACACCTTCCCTAATCGCGTTCTCAATCTGCACCCAGCGCTGCTGCCAAGCTTCCGCGGTGCGCATGCTATTCAAGATGCGTATGAGTACGGCGTTAAGGTGACGGGCGTTACCGTTCACCTGGCAAACGCAGATTACGACCGCGGTCCCATTATTGCTCAGCGACCCGTTGTGGTTGAGGAGGGTTGGACCGTTGACCAGCTTGAAGAGGCGATCCATCAGGTAGAGCACAAGCTTTATCCAGAGGTTTTGCAGCTATTTGCCCAGGACAGAGTTCACGTTGAGGGTCAAAAGGTCCGTATAGAGTTAGGCAAGTAAATGGCGAGAAGTGCCCAGATTAAACTCAGCGACGTGGCAACATCGCGTGCTTATTTTGCCAGGCCTACTAGATAGAGCGTGGTTTGCATATACGCAAACGATGAAACACCCCAGATAAGGGGCAAAACCAAATCTCTGATAGTAAGCGCGACTTCGTAATGAGAGCGCTTAGCTATCTGTGAAAAGATGCCTGTAACAACAATAAGGGTACCAATACCTATAAAAGCTGGAATAAGAAATTGCCGCTTAACTGTGATTTCAGTGGTAAGAAACATGATGGCGATAAAAAATGCTATGCCCACAAAGATATAGAAGAGCATGAGGATTCCAAAACGGAGAAGGTCAAAGTTTGTGTTTTTAAAAACTTTGCTCAAACTTCTTTTTCCAAAAAGCAGATATGCCGTAAAAAAGTAAAAGACGGCCATAGGAATATAGATAACTTTATAAACATCTATAAGTTCCATATGACTGCCTTATCTGCTAAGCCTGCTAGTTGCTTCTGTACCACTCCGCTTATAGTATCGCAGTAATTGCGGCAACAAAGCCAAAGAGGATGCCAGGAGCGTTGGCGATGATGATAGGAATGTCTCGCTCTTTCTTGAAAGCGCCATATAAAAACCAAACAATGCAGTTGATCATTGCAACTAGTGGCTGGATAAAACTGCCTTTGTTTCCTGCAAGGTTATTTGCAATCTGGGGGATATAAGAAACATACATCATGACTGATAGAATGCTGCCAATATGTCCCAGCCTGTTGAAGAAGTTCTCATCAAACTTAATATCGTGCTTTTCCGCCATGTAAAGTAACCTCCAATACCCAACAAATAGATTGCTGGTTCTTACCCAATTACTAAATAGGATATTCGCTAGTTCGTATCTTAGTATGAATGACATGCTCTCTATGGAGAGTTTGAAATTGTCATTATCCCCAGCATACACGCCTTAAACAGCTATACTAAATGTGTCTGTGTATGTAATAAAAAGTCCAAGCGAAGGGCGTCATATGAGCCGAGTTTCTCGTAGAGAAGATGAGTTCTACAGCATGTTCTCTGAGTTTTCTGCATTGATTGTTTCTACAGCTAAACTCTTTGTTTCTTATATTGAGTCCTTCCCAAGCTCAGAAGATTATGAAGTTCAGATTAAGAACTATGAGACGCTCTGCGATGACCAGGTAGGAAAGATTATTTCTACCCTTAACACGTCGTTTATTACGCCATTTGATCGCGAGGATATATCGCGCCTTGCTCTGCTTATGGACGAGATTGCAGATGGCATTGAAAGTGTCTCTGCACACCTCAGCATGTATGACATTAAAGAGATGCGTCCAGAGGCAGTTCAGGTGGCACATCTGATTCTGTTTGCATCAGAGGAGCTGCAAAAGGCCTTTGATCGTCTCCCTGATTATCACAAGGACGATTCTGTCATTCGCCATACACGCTCTGCAAATGAGTATGAGGACCAGGGCGATGTCGTCTATCGCAACGCTCTGAGCTCAATCTTCAGAAATGTTGATGATCCAATTGAGGTTCTTAAGTGGAAGAGTCTTCTGGATAGGCTCGAGTCTACCCTTGACGCTTGCAAGCATGTTGCAAACGCTGTTCAGAATGTCATCGTGAAAAATGGCTAGCATCTTGCTTATTGCGGTACTTGTTTCCGCTCTGATATTTGAGTTCATCAACGGTTTCCACGACACCGCAAACGCTATTGCAACCACGGTGTATACCAAGGCTTTGCCTCTACGCACAGCAATTATCATGTCGGCTATCATGAACTTTATCGGCGCGCTTATGAGCGAGAAGGTCGCTATGACCATCGCGTCTGGTCTGGTTGATATTCAGCTCCAGCTCTACGTTATTTTTGCTGCATTGATGGGCGCTATCATTTGGGACCTCTTTACCTGGTGGTTCTCAATTCCAAGTTCGTCTTCGCATGCGCTTATCGGCAGCCTTATTGGCGCAACCATCGTATTTACAGGCAGCACGGGCCATATTCTGTGGGCGGGTGTTATCGAGAAGGTTGTTATCCCTCTGTTTACCTCACCACTTATTGGTATGGCCCTGGGCTACTTTATTATGAAGCTGGTATTTGAGATCTTTGCTGATTGGCCACCTAAAAAGGCAAACGGTCTCTTCCACCGTCTTCAGGTGCTCTCAGCTGCGTTTATGGCATACAGCCACGGCAATAATGACGCTCAGAAGACCATGGGAATCATCACGTTGGCCCTGGTAACCGCAGGTCTACACAACCCTTCCATGGGCATTCCTCTGTGGGTTAAGCTGCTTTGCGCAACTACTATGGCGCTAGGAACTTCCATTGGCGGCGGCCGCATCATGCGCACCGTTGGCGATGGTGTTACTAAGCTCACGCCAGTTATTGGCTTTGTCGCCGAAACAAGTTCTACCGTTGCAATCGAGATTATGACTGCACTTGGAGCACCAGTTTCCACTACGCAGGTCATCACCACATCCATCATGGGCGCTGGATCTGCTCGTCGTCGCAGCTCCGTACGCTGGGGCGTTGCGCGCAAGATTATTGCCGCTTGGTTTGTAACGCTGCCAGCCACCATGGCACTTGGCGGACTTATTGCATTCCTGACCAGCTTTGTTCTGGCATAACCTATGCTCAACGTTGTACTGGTAGAGCCCGAGATTCCTGCAAATACGGGAAACATTGGTCGCACCTGCGTAGTGAGCGGGACTCACTTGCACTTAGTGGGCCCATTGGGCTTCTCGCTTGATGACAAAAGCCTCAAACGAGCAGGTATGGCCTACTGGCAAAGTCTTAACGTTTCCGTCTACGATAACTGGGATCAATTTCTGGAGAAGAACGGTCTAACCCAAGCATCTGGCGCACCTGCTGCGGACGCTGCACACGACGCTGTTACCTCTGCAGGCACCGCTGCCAGCGGCGCTTTTACGGCTAGTAGATCCCCGCTACATTTTCTGACCAAGAAAGCTAAGAAGACCTACACTCAGGCAACGTATCGTGATGGCGATTACCTCATCTTTGGCAAGGAAAGCCTGGGATTGTCCGAAGAGCTCCTGGCACAATATGCTGACGAGTGCGAGAGAATCCCAATGCTGCAAGACTCCGCAAGCCTGGTTAATAGTGAGGACTGGAGTCAAAAGCACGATGCACTTGACGGTAATGATCAGTACTCTCATCCAGCGCTTTTACAGCAGGATATCTGCGGAAACTTCATTGACCCTAATGAGTTTTCGGTTAGTGCGCTTAACGTTTCAAACGCTGCCGCTATTGTGCTGTACGAGGCACTACGGCAGATTGGTTTTCCGGGAATGGCTGCTGGAGAGTAGTCTTCTGGCTAGAGCCGTGTCTGTCTCCGACTACTTCAAGAATACGTAAACAAAACCCGAGTGCGAGGCACCCGGGTTTTGTAGTTGCATTAGAGCCTTCTGCTATGCTTCGTTTCTTTTCCTACGACGCAAAACAAGGGAAGTTCCCAGAGAAGCCACAGAGGTCAGGGCTGTGCTAACAAGAATTACGCTTGAAGCGTCGCCAGTCTCGGGCAGAGCGCTTTTACGCTTTGCTGGGGTCTGAGGAGTTGCAGGAACCACAGGGTTCTTTGTGTAGTAGAACGTGTATTCAAGCTGGTCAGCAGAAACATATCCGGTGCTGTCACCCTGAAGTGTGTAACCGTCAATCTCACGAGCAGAAATATTCTGCAGGTTGATCGTCTGGCTGCCAATAACATCGTCGGAATGGATTTGTTCGCCGGTCTGTGCATCAACGTAATGGACGGTATAGCTATAGCGAGCTTCCTTGCTATACGTAAAGGTCAAGACGTTATTCTCGGCATTCTCGTCAAGAACCATAGAGCGAGAAGAAACGTCTACATAGGCGTAGTCTCCGCGATCAGATGCGTCGAGAGCCCACTTGCTGACGAGGGAGCCAATTGGAGCGGTCTCAGTTGTGGTTGAGAGAATCTGACCATCGTCTGTCTGGTGAATGACCGTGTAGGAGACGGAAGAATCGTTCTTCTTCCAGAGTGCGTGGAGGGTAATGTCACCTGTAACTGCTGCAGAGAAGCTGTATACAGAGGGGTTTCCGTTGGTATAGAGAATCCAACCAGCAAAGGTACAGCCCTCTCGTACAGGATCAGTGGGCTTGGTAGCTGCGTCTCCGTAGGTGAGCTCCTGCGAGTTGACTGGTGAACCACCCTCAGAGTCAAAGGTAACGGTTGCGGTCAGAGGCGCCCACTTGGCATACAGCACCGTATTAGTTGCGGGCATAGTGGTGTCGGTAACAGGAGTGCCCACAGTCTCTGAATTGTCGTACCAGCCCTTGAAAACATAACCAGGACGTGGAGAAGTTAAAGAAGCGCCAGGAACATCGGTGCTGGCATTAAAGGGCTCTCCAAAGAGATGAGAGTGCGTAGCAACAGTTGTACCAGAGCTTACGTAAGTAACGGTATAGGTATTGCGCTTATAGCGGTGCTCAATCAAGTTGGAATTGTAATCAGTGATGAGATAGTCGTAGTTGTATGGGTGCCAACTGGTCCAACCAAGTGCATCGTAATTGGTTCCATCAAAATGGCCAATGCTCATGCGGTAGCCGTCATACGAAAAACCAGGATGTCTATTCTCACTCTCAAGGTAGCCATCACCAGCATTTCCAGCAATCTCTGTAATCATGCCAGGTCGAGAAAGCGTGTGGTCTCCGCCCATATCGTAGGTACCATCAAGGTTTTGATAGTAGTAGAAGCGGTAACGTGGACCAAGAGCAGCGGAATTGGTATAGCGGCCGTAAATATCAAGCACATTATCTGCAGTAATTTTGGATCCTGGATCAGTTGTTTTTGCTTGGAAAGTGGTTGCAGTACCGCCAACACCAGGGATTATGCCATACCAATAGTAGGTTCCAGAAGGGTCGTCTGCACGCACGGCGGCGAGCATGTCGTCGCTGTACTTGTTGCCGGTATTGGGGTTAATGGCGTAAGGATTAAACGACTCACCATAACGAAGCGTAAGCGTTGCAAGAATGGAGCCATTTCTCTTTGGACGCACGTTGACGGTGATAGTTGCAAGGTTGTAGTAAACGTTAATAGTGGTGGAGCCATCTGCTGCAATAGGAGTTGGATCACTTTCGTGACTGTACGTCTCAAAGCGGAAAACACCCGTATTTGGCTGGACAGGAGCAGTCACAGTCATTGTTCCGACAGTTCCGGAAGCAGCGGTGGTAGTGACGTAGTTGTAGTTAGAAGGGTTGTTTGGGTCCTGAATAAAATAGGCGTAGTGGTACGTTGCTGTTGCTGGAGTCCAAAGTGCTTTTGCAGTAACAGGCTCTTGAGGCATTGTGGTGGGCAGGGAATCCGCAATTCCATCGTCGTTAAGGTCCCAACCAGCAAAGGTATAACCAGTTCGCGTTGGATTAGGGACAGTAGGAACAGGATCTCCTGGATTTCCAATTACGGGAGAAAGCTCGCTGCCAGAAGTTGAGAAGTAAATTGCGCTGCGGGGATTGCGGTCATAGTAAATGTACTTAACAGCCTTGCCATCTGCGGTAACCTTAAGCGAAAGGTCTGTAGTTGTGCGTACAAAACCTGGATAGGTAACATCTGTAGCAGTAACAATCGAATCGGGCACACCGTAATTTTCTTCGGAGGACGCCTCAACATAATTGCCGGTAGTCATTTCCTTCATGCGCTTAACGGTGTAGGTAACATAACTAGGCATGTAATAGACGGTCTGTTTAATGTAGTGATCTGAGCCAGAGGCTACGCCAGTAATGGTTGTTTGAGCAGGATCTTCCAGGTCATAGCCAGTAATCGTTGGAGCTGTAACAGACCAAGATTCTCCCTCATTTACAACTTGCTTAGAGGGGGCATGAATCTCTTCGTCGTTTAGTACGTTAACGTATGAGACAACAACAGAGTATTTACCTGCGTCTTCAATAGACTCTGCAATAGCGGATGCAGGCAGACTGCTCAAAACAAGAGCAAGAGCAAATAAAATACTCAAAACTTTCTTAGCGCGCATTATTTCTCCTCAAACAGCAACAAGATAGATAAATAATAATAAATGGCGAGAACGACTTGCTGTTCAAGCCGCAAATTGACCGTATATACATAATCCACTTCTCCTTATGGTTCAGGAGAAGTGGACGAGAAAAATCAATCGATCTAGGTGGACAGAATGCAATACGCTTGTGAGACTCAGCGTAGTATGAAATTTACAGATCTGTACCTGCGGGTTCAGCGGGTTTCTCGGCAGATTTCTTTACAAAGAGCTTGCCCGATTTCCTGAGCTGATAGGCAAGAATCAGGACGCTTGCCAGCATAACAAGCGTGCAAACGATGGAACCTTCTGCGCCAAAGTTACCGCCGGTAAGCCAATCTGGGCCACCGCCAGGAGAAAAATAGAAATCCGGTGGCATTTTTCATACCGCCGGATTTCTAATGTAAAGCTGCTGCTTAGCTGTTATAAAGAGGTGAGGAATGTTAAACCGCCCAAAATTACACCAGCAGTATTTGGAATAATAAGAATCCAGTCCTTTTTGGGCTCTTTAGTCCAACCATAGATGACCCAAATGAGACAAGAAACTGCTGCAAATAGTGGCTGAAAAGGTTGAGCCTTTACGCCCTGTAGATTTGCAATAATTTGTGGAACATAAGCGATAAAAACAAATACTCCGATAAAAGCTCCGATAGAGCCTACAAATAGATTGATCTGTTTCTTTGACATAAACACCTCCTCCTTCGTTATTTTAATTAGAAGGAGGAGATGACGAGAAAATCAAACTATCTATGAAATTAGGATTTAATGTTATTGCTTTAGTTATGAAGAAGCGTTTGCTGCCTCAGCGGGTTTCTCGGCAGATTTCTTTACAAAGAGCTTTCCCGATTTCTTGAGCTGATAGGCAAGAATCAGGATGGTTACCAGCATAACAATCGCAGAGACGGCAGATCCTTCTGCTCCAAAATTTCCGCCCGTAAGCCAGCCTGGGCCATCGCTAGGAACAAACTTCAACAGCGAGCTACCTGTGGCGCTACCGCTTACCAGAACGCCAAAGATGTTACCCTGAGCAAAGTTCCAGGCTCCGTGAATGCCAGCGGCTCCCCAGAGATTGTCAGTTTTGATGATATAGAACGTCTCTAAGATGCCAAAAAGAATTAGGTCGATCAGGGACTGCATGGTAAAGCCGCTGTTAAACATATGGAGAAGACCAAATAGACTGCTCGAAACCACGATTGCAATAATTTTGTTGGACTTCTCTGCCATGACAGGAAGAAGCCAGCCCCTAGTGATAAGTTCTTCTGTTCCGCCCTGAATCAGCCAAAACGGAATAGTGAGAAGAACAAAGCCGAATGCATAGGGCGTAAAAGTAGTGCCAACTAATTGATAAGATCCGGTCAAAATGAGGATCAACATCACAACAGAGAAGAGAAGAATTCCTAGACCAAAGCCTTTGAACAGCTCTTTCTTCCAGTTGTCTTTGTAAAATCCTAGGGTAGCAATCGGACGTTTTTCAAAGATTTTTACCCACAGGAAAAAGAGACCTGCAATAAAGACAAAGGAAAGAAGCGTTACCAGAAGATAGTAGTCTCCAAAAATCTCTCTCAGATTGAGGGAATCGGAAAGGCGATCTGGAAGCTCTGGGTGTGTCATGTAGTAAGGGGCAATAATAAGAGCTGCTGAGATGGACATTACAATAGCGCCAATAATTTGCCCAACGACCAACAAGAAAACGGCTAAAAAGGGACTAAGCCAAGCTGGAGTTAGTCTCTTTGCCAGCTTGACGTCGGAAAACATGCGATTTTCTTGCATAAAAACTCCTAGTAAACGTGCTCAAAGCGCGTCATATAGATGACAAAATTTTAGCGACGGTGCAGGCAGATAGCGTCTACCTGCGGTTAGTTCTCCTTATACTCTAAGAGAAAATCGCAACAATCGCCACCGTGGCCTATGGTTTTTGTGCGGCCCCAGATAAGCTGTGGATGCAAATTACCGTATCCTGCATCGTCGCTATCACAGTATGCAGCGGTTATTTCGGGGCAGCCATATTTTTTGGTTATCTCATAGTAGGGGCAGCTCACAATATTGAGGCGCGCTTCGTTGCCATGGCTTTCTGGATACTCAAAGGCAAATCCTGCGCTTGATGTGCAGCTTTTCTCGATACCTGATTTAAAGAGGCGAGGAAACTTGCGTGCAAGACCAAACGTTTTGATGGCCCATTGGAAGAGTGGGACTCGTTTGGCAGCAAATCGCTGGAAATATTCGCGAATATACCAGACGGCCTTTTCTTGTGGGATGCCCTCTGCGCGCAGAGCTTCATAGACTGCAATACCAGGGTAAATGCGCTTGTAAGAGTGAGCGCGGAGCTCTTTGGAATCGGATGCATTTTCTGTACAGAGCGCCTCGAATCGCGTTTGAGCTGCCTGTGCAATCTGATCTGCTTTTGCTTTGCCGAGGTCTTCAGAGACTATCGCGCACGTTTCTTTGATGAGCTGCTGAACTTTCATATGAGCCTCACTAATTGTAGAAATGCCCTGATGAAAAGCTAAGTAGAACATATTAACAATTGTACGCTTAAATTTTATGAAACGCTGTAAGCGCGGATGCCCAGCAATGGTTTAGGTAAAGTTTTTTAGCACTTCCAGACCAAGAAGCAGTGCCTTTTCATGGGAGTCTTTACCAAAGTCCCTCTCGTCATATTCATGAACGTTTGCCAAAGAGTCTGCCGTAAAAAGGAACTGTCCAAACTGAGCTCCTCGTTTTCTGCAGCAAGCGGCTAGTGCCGAGCATTCCATTTCTACAACTGAGCATCCTTCCTGCAGGCGATACTCAACCATATCCTTTGTCTCACGGAAGAAACCGTCAGTGGACCAGGTGGTGCACGTCTCAAAAGGGATTCCGTCTTTTTTGAAGGTTTCTTCTATGACAGAAATTGGCTCCTTATCAAGCTCTATGTATCTTGATGCTGGAAGATAGTGATAGGACGTTCCTTCTGCTCTAAGAGCTTTAGTTGGGACGAGAAAGGCATTTTCTTGTATCTCTTTTAGAACGCCGCAGGAACCAACTGCAATTATTTTCTTACAGCCACAGGTAACCAGTATGTCCATTACCTGTGTGGATGAAGCAGATCCAGTAGGGGATTGAACTAAACAGATTTTCTCGTCATATGAATCTAAAACGTAGACTTTAATGTCTCGAGAAACGGTCACAATTGTTTCTACGACTTTTGCTCCGTGCTGGTTGGCGTAATCATGGACGACATCTCCAAGAAATGTAAAGAGGCACTTTTCTGGCAGCTGACCTGTAGTCCATTCGTGATTTGCTGGAATAACTTCTGGAGAGGCATCGTCATATTCTAAAAGAGGTATTTCGTTTTTTATAATCACGGAGAGCTCCTGAGTTGTAAGTGCCTTTGAGAAGTCTACCATCATTAAACGTTGCACTTGCTTTGAGAATTCAAGGAAAAAATAACGTCGGACAAACAAAACAAATCGAAAAGACATTTGTTTATTGCTTGACAACGTATACTATTTGTATCAAAATCACCTAAAAAGGAGCTGATACTATGGCAACAAGTCCTACTCAAATTCGCATCGATAGTAATGTTAAAACAGAAGCAAATGAGCTGTTTAAAGAACTCGGCATCGATATGTCAAGTGCCGTAAACATCTTCTTACGTCAGTGCGTTTTGCACCGCGGCCTTCCTTTTAAAGTGGAAGTCCCAAAGTTTAATGCTGAGACATTGGCTGCTATGGAAGAAGCACGCGATATCATGTCAGGTAAAATTCAGGCAAAATCCTACAACACCGCAGATGAGCTGTTCGAAGACCTCAATGCAGGGGTTTAAGTTATATGCTTAAACTTCAAGTAACTTCTAAGTTTCGGAAGGATTACAAGCGCATTAAAAAGCGAGGTCTTGATATA
>CAUUFE010000020.1:0-16291 GCA_963544415.1 uncultured Atopobium sp. | reverse complement strand
CGAAGGTCGTAGGTTCAAATCCTGCCCCCGCGACCATAAGAATTTCAAACCCGCCATCGGCGGGTTTTTTTGTTGCTCGGCATCCGGGTGGGGCGACGCGCCATCGAAGCGGCGGCGCGATGGGCGCGGCTCCAGGTGTCGACAAGCGCTATCTCGAGCGTTGTGCGCACAAGATAGGCTGCTTGCTTAGAGCTGAAAATCTGTCTCATGCTGCAGGAACTAGCACTCACACAAATGCATTACTGCTAGAATGTATTCACGTTGTATTTACTCAAAGGCAGGTGCACGAGGTGAAGTATTCGGAGCTTGTGAACAGCGGCGCTACCGAGATGGAGCTGCAGGAGCAACTCGTTGGCGGCGTTCACTGACGCTATAGCTCAGCTCTTGGGGTATTTGACTTGGCGTGATGTCAAAACAGCACTGATAGTGTTTTCCAGGAAGCGCAGGTTTGACGATGTCCTCACGCACGTAAGCAATGCTCTTCAGTCGCATGAAGATATTCGCAGCTTCAAGGCCATCGACAGGAATGAACTCGACTGCCAGTTCGTGAGAAGCGATAAACCTGGCCAGATTACTCACGTACGGATTTTGGTCTTCGACCTGTATTCAGAACAAAAAAAAGGGGGGGGAAGCTGTGAGCAAGGCGGCGATACAAATAGACAATCAACACTCGTGGACGGGCTTCTATCAGGAGTTCGCAGACAAGCTGCTCGCATACAAGAACGACCGGCAGAAGCTTATCTCTGTGCTGAACGACGTGTATTTGCGCATCGGGATGTCGCTGCCCAAGCTCGAGGCAGATGAGCTCCAAGACATCGATCCGTTCACCGTCTTCGGCCTCTTCAACAAGGGCATCACGGACGCAAACCGGAAGAAGATCATCGCCGGCATCGCCGAGGTATTCGACGTCGGGGCAGGCCAGCCCACGGACTTCGAGGGTATCCCCGTACTCAACAACTTCAACGCGACCTTCTATGCCTTCTCCGATGACGATCGGCGCGGCGAGAACGACGTCGACAACCTTTGGCGCGTGTTCGAGGCCGAGGTTGCACTTGCCGCTGACGATAGCGAAGCAAACAGGAAGGCATTTGTCGAGGCATTCGATGCCACCGTCACCCAGTTCACGCTTGGTTGGAAGCTCACCATGGGCCTCTACTGGGCAAGGCCCTACAGCTTCATCAGCCTGGACTCGCACAACCGCTGGTTCATGGCCGACGTCGCAAAGGCGGGCGCTGCAATCGCGGGCATAGTGCCGAAGGAGAAGGACTCGCCGATTCACGACGGGGAGCGCTACCTTGCCATCTGCGACACCATCAAGTCAGAGCTTGGAAGCGACGGATGCCCGTACACAGACTTCCCCTCGCTGATGGCTGCCGCCTTCGTGGAGTCCGAGCGCGTCAACCGGGAGAGGAAGGCCGCCGAGAAGACCGCGGCTGAGAAGGCTGAGGAAAACGCCCTCGGAGACGAGGGAGTCAGGACCACACGCTACTGGACCTACTCCCCGGGGGACGGCGCCGCAAGATGGGACGACTTCTACGCACGAGGCATCATGAGCATCGGCTGGAGCAAACTCGGCAACGTCGAGCAATACGCCAGCAAGGAAGACATCCGCAAGAGACTGCGCGCCCTATACAGCAGCAAGTACTCGCAGAAGAACTCCGCACTCGCGCTCTGGCAGTTCTCGCGCGAGCTGAAGCCGGGCGACGTCGTTTTCGCGAAGCGAGGCCGCAGTGTGATCATAGGCCGCGGTGTCGTCGAGGGAGATTATCAATTTGACGAGAACGGCGACTCATATCCGAACATCCGCAGGGTGCGCTGGACGCACAAGGGAGAGTGGCATACGGAAGACCTTCTCGCTAGGAAGACCCTGACGGATATCACCGCCTATCCCGACCTCGTTGAAAAGCTCAGCTCGTTCTTCGAAGAAGAGGGCAGCGAAGCCGAGGAGGACGCGGGGGAAGTCGAATACCCGACGTACACACCCGAGGACTTTCTCTCGGAGGTCTACATGGATGCCGAACGCTACAGGACCCTCGTCAACGCCTTGCGCGCGAAGAAGAACATCATCCTGCAGGGCGCCCCGGGCGTGGGCAAAACCTTCGCCGCAAAGCGCCTGGCCTATTCCATGATGGGTGTGAAGGACGCCGATCGTGTGATGATGGTGCAGTTCCACCAGAGCTACAGCTACGAGGACTTCATAGAGGGGTTCCGCCCGAACGCGCAGGGCTTCGACCTCGAGAAGGGCGCGTTCTACAGCTTCTGCAAGAAGGCGCAGGACGATTCGGATAACGACTACTTCTTCATCATCGACGAGATCAACCGCGGCAACCTCTCGAAGATCTTTGGCGAGCTGTTTATGCTCATCGAGAACGACAAGCGCGGACCAAGGAACACGCTGCAGCTGCTCTATTCGCACGAGCTGTTCTATGTCCCGAGCAATGTCTACCTCATCGGCATGATGAACACGGCGGACCGCTCGCTCGCTATGCTCGACTACGCCCTGCGCCGCCGCTTCGCGTTCTTCGACCTCCGCCCCGCATTCGACACGGAGAGCTTTGTCGCGTACCAGGAGGGGCTTGCCAGCGAGAAGTTCGACAGGCTCGTCGCCTGCGTCGTGAAGCTGAACGAGGCGATTGCTTCCGACGAGTCGCTCGGCGACGGCTTCTGCATTGGCCATAGCTACTTCTGCCGCATGACTCCGGACGACGTGACGGACGAGAAGCTCTCAGCAATCGTCGACTACGAGCTCGTGCCGATGCTGCGCGAGTACTGGTTCGACGAGTCCTCCAAGGTCGACGAGTGGGCCGGCAAGCTGCGCAGGTCCATCCAGTGATCCGGATACAGAACATCTACCACATGCTCGCCTACGCGTTCCAGACGCTGCAGGGGCAGGGCTACCGCGACGTCGCTGCCGAGGAGTTCGACAACACCGCCGACCTCCTCGCCGAGATACTGGCGCGGGGCGTGAGCCTGCAGCTCAAGTGCGGTCTCGGCCGGGAATACGTCGACCGCGAGGAGGCGCTCTCCTCCCCGAGGGGAAAGATTGAGCTGTCCGAGTCCCTGAAGACCCGCTCAATCCTGCGCAGGCAGCTGGTCTGCAGCTACGACGAGTTCAGCACAGACACGCGCATGAACCGCATCCTCAAAGCGACGATCGTGCTCCTGGTCCGCTCTGGCATCGACAAGGTGCGCAAGAAGGCGCTCAGGCGGCTGCTACCGTACTTCGTGGACGTGGGCGACGTAGACCTTGCACATGAGGACTGGCACATGCGCTTCGACCGGAACAATCAGGCCTACCGCATGCTCATGAATGTGTGCTGGCTGGTCGTGAAGGGCCTCCTCCAGACGCAGGAAGACGGAAGCATCCGCATGATGGACCTCCTCGACGAGCAACGCATGAGCCACCTGTACGAGAAGTTCATCCTTGAGTACTACAGACGCGAGCACCCAGAGCTTTCTGCAGGGGCGCCGTACATCAGCTGGGCGCTCGACGACGGCTTCGACGATATGCTCCCCGCCATGCACACTGACATAACGCTCGAGCAGGGCACGACTGTCCTCATCATCGACGCGAAGTACTACAGCCGCACAATGCAACAGCAGTTTGACAAGCGAAGCGTCCATTCGAGTAACCTGTACCAGATCTTCACCTACGTGAAGAACAAGGAAGTGGAGCTTTCCAGTATCCCCAAAGCCCACAGTGTATCGGGCATGCTGCTCTACGCAAAGACCGACGAAGAAATTCAGCCTGATGGTGTGTACCAGATGAGCGGCAACCAGATAAGCGTGAGGACGCTCGATCTCAACCAGCCTTTCGAGGAGATACGCTCGCAGCTCGATGGAATTGCCAAGGCATATTTCTCAAAGGAGGAGCCTGTGTTTGAAGGACTGACGAAGCACCTGCCTGCCATTGAGAAAGCCGAGAGATTTGGCAACTGGGTCGTAGACCGAGAGAGCAAGGGCACTATGGATGACCCAATTCAGATGCCTTACGTGGACTACGAAACGACAGTCACAAATGTTGAACAGGCAATCTATGACTTTGCGGACGAGCATCCCGAATATGAACTCACGCATTACCGCGACATACTCGAGCGCAACGGGCTTGAGTGGGGCAGCCAGGCAATGTCCAGAGCAGACGTGTCGGATTTCGACGGCCAGGCGGTGATGGCACTTCTGCTGGGAGCCGTGAGGGCAGAACGCTTCTGCGACGGAGCGCTACTTGGCTTCTTTGAGGACGGGAGCATTAGACGCTGGCTGTTGAGGCTGCGCGAGATTGACAATGGAGGCAGCAATGAGCGATGACTTGAGCTTCGCCATAGAGATACCTTGCGATGAGGATGGGTTCGTCTTGCTGCAATGCCCCTGTGCTTTAGGTTCGCGCTGATTGCCTCATGCGACCTCTCGTCAATGCTCTTTCTCATGGCCGTCTGGCTTCTCGTGTTGGGGGATCCGATCTCAAGGCGAGACGGAGTCAGTGTACGAAAGGACTGCCAAAATGAAGTTGGAGATGTAGAAGAAGTAGATTTCTACAGAACGTTGGAGATGCAAAAGCACAAAGCGCCTAATTAGTACAGTATGCTCAGGTGAGATAGATGAAAAAAATTTATGAAACCTCTATCCTAATTTACTCATAACCCGAAGGTCGTAGGTTTAAATCCTGCCCCCGCGACCATAAGAATTTCAAACCCGCCCTCGGCGGGTTTTTTGTTAGTAATCAATGCTGGTTGGTCGGGCTGTCTTCGGCAGCCGCCCATCAAGCCGCGAACATCGCCTCCACGCAAGAAAAACACCCATCTACGCATCAAATCCAAACTGCAGCAACCGTTGTAATCTCAGCTCAAGACCCTTGTGATGGTCATAGGAATCAAGCATACGTTGATACTTCGGAGCAGCAGCCGCCAGCTTCTCAACCAGCGCGTCTGTTGTCTGTCTCACTGAGCACAGGGGCTCAGGATGGTTTTTACCTTCGTTTTCTCCGCTTGCGATGCACCAGCGAATGTCCGAACGCACATGGCTGGTATCAAAAGTTTCAACAAAATCGGGAAACCACGTACTTGGGCTAGCCAGAAGATACTGGTCAAAGTGGCAGGTAGTCTGCATTTCAAAAAGACTGCATAACCCTGATAAGGAATAGCCCAGAAGTGTAAGAGGACATGTCCCCTGAGCGGTATGAGTAGCTAGAGCAGCGTACTTCTCGACAGCAGAAAGTACGACGTCTGAAAGAAATTCTTTTCCAAATCCTCCAAAATTTGGAGCTTCTGTTCGCGCGCTTGCCGCTGGCCAAGGGGAATAGCAATCTTGATTCGACGGTGCAGTAATGACAAGGCACTGGGGGAGCTTGGTCGCGTCAATTTTTCCGGCAGAAATAAGCGCAGCTATCTTGGGCATAAGTAGCGAGCCATGGAGAATAACAAGAAGACCAGGAACCGCGGAGCGTTCTCCGATAGTGATTGTATTGTCTGGCAGAGCCGATAAATCCATGAAAGTCCTCGTCTGACCTCGTCTGTTATTGCCTGTTGGTGCCGGCGTCGTCTCGCAGTAGCCGCCTCGCGGAGAGCATCCCACAGAGGGATGTAGGTATTTTAAGCATTTTTCAATTCGTTCAGCTTCTCATAACTAAAAAAGTAAGCTAAGATTAACTTTCGAAAAATTCTGCTGCTTCTGTGTAACGTGCATTGTATGTTGTACGTTGCGCGCAAAAAGCAGCGTTACTTTAGAGAGGTATCGTATGATAAGAAAAGCCGGGCCGTTCCGTCTTTTCATGGGAGTTCTCGTCGCAATTCTGGTGGCGAGCATTGTAATAACTTCGACGATGGGCGCCATTGGTGTGTCCCTACAAGACGCATATGCCGTGCTGACACATCATCTTTTTGGTATGCCATTATCAGATGCTTTGGCAGCAGGAGGACCTGTCGAGAAGGTCGTCTGGTCGCTAAGATTTCCTCGCATCATTTTGGGTGTGGTAGCCGGAGCTGGTCTTGCGCTTGCGGGTGTTGTCATGCAGGCGTCAGTCCAAAACACCTTGGCTGAGCCTTATATTTTGGGCATTTCATCAGGAGCTTCGTGTGGAGCCACCTGTGCCATCATGCTTGGAGCTGGCGCAATACACGTCGTGGGAGTTTCTTCGGTACCGCTGTTCTCGTTTATTGGTTCAACAATAGCAACTGTAGGCGTTTTGTTGCTGGCGTCTACCGGCGGACATATGACGTCGTCAAAGCTTGTTCTCTCGGGCATGATTTTGAATGCCCTGTTCACAGCTCTTTCTAATTTCATTATTACTATCGCCGCTAATGCTGAGGGCATGATGGACCTGAAGTTTTGGACCATGGGTTCATTGGCACGAGCAAGCTGGGGAAATGTTGGCGTTTCCGTTGTTGTAGTACTTCTCGTCAGTGTGTTTTTCTTAACGCAGTTCCGCTCACTCAACGTGCTTCTAATGGGAGATGAGGCTGCAACAACGCTTGGCCTCAATACCAATTTGTGCAGGTGGGCATACTTGACCATTTCTGCGCTCATGGTTGGTACGCTGGTTTCATCAGTGGGAACCATCGGTTTTGTTGGCCTTATCATTCCGCATATTGCGCGCTCGTTTGTTGGGTCTGATCACCGAAGGCTGGTGCCAACTGCGCTGGTACTTGGAGCTATCTTTATTCTGTGGGCAGATGCCTGTGCTCGAACCATCCTGGGCAACGCCGAAGTTCCTATTGGTATTCTGACCGCTGTGGTTGGTGCGCCGTTCTTTGTCTACATCATGGTTGCACGTAACTACAGCTTTAGGGATGGTGAGTAGCATGCGCCTTGAAGTGCAAAATGTTTCGGTCACCATTCACAACAAGCCGATTGTAAAGGACGTCTCGCTTAACGTGGCAGATGGCGAGTTTGTGGGCATTTTGGGCCCTAATGGATCCGGCAAGTCAACGCTTTTGCGAGCAATTTACGGTCTTGGGCGGAGCTATGACGGCCAGATTTTGTGGGATGATCGCGACGCCACTGAGATATCACGACGTGACTTTGCGCGTAAGGTTGCGGTTGTAAGCCAGTTTAACTCGCTGTCCTTTGACTTTACTGTTCGCGAGATTGTGTCGTTGGGACGCAGTCCTCATCAGTTGGCGCTGTCAAAAGAAACCGACCACGACGAGTCAATCGTTTCTGACGTTATTCAGAAAGTTGGCCTTTCTCGCTTTGAGGACCGTTCTTTTGCCACGCTTTCAGGTGGCGAGAAACAACGTGTTATGTTGGCTCGTGCGTTGGCTCAGGAACCAGAGTTTCTGGTGCTTGATGAGCCTACTAATCACCTGGATATTACATACCAGATTGATATTTTGCGCCTTGTTCGCAATCTTGGTATCAGCTGCCTGGCTGTTTTGCATGACATTGTGATGGCAGCTCATTATGTCGACCGCCTGTATTTCTTAAAAGAGGGAACTATTGTTTCCGAAGGAACACCTGAGGACATTGTGACCCCTGAGCTGCTTGCTGATGTGTATGGCGTTGAGGGCATGGTCCGCCCATCAACTGCTGGAAACGGCATCAGCATTGATTACGTGTATTAATCGCCTGTTGAGTATCAACAGATGAATGAAAGGATATCTGATGGATCCT
Source organism: uncultured Atopobium sp. (assembly GCA_963544415.1). Lineage (GTDB taxonomy): Bacteria > Actinomycetota > Coriobacteriia > Coriobacteriales > Atopobiaceae > Lancefieldella. Next base: position 8,686 of record CAUUFE010000020.1, on the reverse strand, counting down.
CGTGTAAGTTCAAATCTCTTTACGAGAAGGAATTTTTTGAGCATTGCGGCAGGATTTGCTGCAACTGCTGCTGGACTGGGTCTTACTGCGTGCAACAATGCAACGTCTAGCCCATCTACCCCTGCTACAGAAGAAAAGAAATCGGCCAATACGAGCTATCCAGTATCGTTTAAGCTCTATGACGGTGACGGCAACGAGTTTGAGGCCAAGTTTGACAAGGCTCCTGAGAGCGTTGTTACCTTGACAGATTCCGCAGCCGAGATTCTGCTGCGTCTGGGCCTTGGCTCCAAGATTATTGGTACTATCAAGCCTGATGCGCCAATGCCTTCAGATATTGCTGATGAGTATGCAAAGATCAAGCAGCTGGGCGATAAGAAGAGTCTTTCTCGCGAGGTTGTTGTTGCCGCTAATCCAAACCTTATTGTGGGACGTTCCCGTCTCTTTACTTCAAAGGACCAGACTTCTCCAAAGGACTATGCTGACCTAGGCATTTCTGTCTATACACAGCTGGCATCTTCTGAGCAGGGCGATCCAACGCTTGCCGGAATTATCTCTGATATTAAGAACCTTGGATCTATTTTTGATGTTCAGAGCAATGCCGACACCTATACCGCCGACCTTCAGAAGCGTCTTGATGCCATTAATGAGCGAGTTAAAGCGCATGAGAAAGACGCAAAGAAGACCGTACTGGTTATGACTAACCTCAAGGACGGCACGTTTGGTCTCTTTGGCGGTAGCGAGAAGAGCCTTGAGTTTACTATCATTGACCAGCTTGGAGCTACTCCTGCGACAACTCAGTCTGCAAATGGCCTGACGTATGAGAATCTGATTAAGTTTAATCCTGACGTCATTATTTACGTTACCGCAGAGCGCAACAAGGCAACTGACGCCGCAGCTAAAGACACCCTCTTGGGCGAGAGCTCCCTGCAGAACGTCCCTGCTATTGCCAACAAGAGCATCGTTGAGATTCCATATTCTGAGTACATCGACTACTCTCCACGCGCATTTGATTCTGCCGAGAAGATCCTTGAGGTTCTGTATCCACAGAAATAGACGTATTGAACATACGGCACCGCAGAGACCAAGCAGGAAATTCATTTCCTGTTTGGTCTTTTCTATATACTATGGAAAGGAATACAGAGAGTTTCCTAAACAGATAGAAGAGTCCTTATGAACTATGTCCAAAAAGTTCCTGTTGCTATTTGTGGTGTTGCATTAGGTTTTGCAGCACTTGGAAATCTTTTTAAGACTTCTTTCGAGGGGTTTTATCTTGCCTGCGGCATACTCTCTATTGCTCTTTTAGCTCTCTATACCCTCAAATTTATGGTGTCTACAAAAGTTGTGTTACGAGAGCTCTCGGATCCAATTGGACTTTCAGTTGCTGCAACATATCCGATGGCAGTCATGCTGATTTCGGTGTATATGAAGACCGATATTGGTGATGCAGCACAATTGTTTTGGTTCGCAGGAATTGCGTTACACATCCTGTGCATAGCTCTCTTTACTTCTCGATATATTGCAAAATTTAATTGGGAGAATGTGCACGCCAGCTGGTTCATTGTGTATGTGGGTATTGTTGTTGCCAGTGTTACAGCGCCAGCGTTTAACTTCGAAACAAGTGTTGGCACGGTTGCATTTTGGTTTGGATTTCTCTGCCTCGTGGTGCTTTTTATAGTTGTAAGCATAAAGTATGTTAAATATGGACCAGTGCCTGATTCTGCTGAGTCGCTCGCTTGTATTTATGCAGCTCCAACAAGTCTTTGTGTTGCAGGATATATTCAATCTATTTCGTCAAAGTCTGTACCGTTTCTTTTGGTTATGCTGGCAATCGCTTCAATTATTTACGTAGTTTCTTTTGTGTGGTGCATCAGGTGTCTTACTAAACCATTCTTTCCCAGCCACGCCGCGTTCACTTTCCCTTTTGTAATTTGTGTCGTTGCGCGCACGCAGACGTCGGCATACCTGGCTGGACTTGGTCAACCTCTTCAATGGCTTGACGGAATAGCCACTGTTGAAACGGTGCTTGCAGCAGGGCTTTGTATTGTTGTGCTTGTACGATTACTTGCGTACGCGCGCGATCAGACTTTGCCTAAAGCGAGATCTATGAGTAGCCTGAGGTAACGTTTTTCATTTTGTTTGTTTAGAGTTTCGTGACGGAGCGCGCAACGCGGATGCGGGCGCGGATGTCCGCCACCCAGGAGTAGCCGCCCTTCTCGGCGATCTCTTGCTTTTTGCTATCCGGTCAATTTCTGCGCCGAGGAGTTGAGCGCTCGTGTCGAAGACGAGCTCTTAATGGGAGGGCATGGCCGGACCCCGATTCTGCCAAGGCAGATCTGCTGTAGGTACAAATCATACAATGGGAAATGATGCGATGACGGAAGCGGCTTGGATTGTGCTTTCCTCTGCGCTTGCAGCTTTGTCTGTATCGTATGTATTATTGTGAGTAATACATATGATACAGACATCGTTGGAGGCTCACACCATGCTCCTGCAGCTGGACTTCTCAACCGCGACACCCATCTACCAGCAGATCCGCGATCAGATCGTGCGTGGCATCGCCGAAGGCGAGCTTGCGCCTGGCGAGCGACTGCCGACCGTGCGGGCGCTCGCATCGGAGTGCGGCGTCAATGCCATGACGGTGAGCAAGGCCTACCAGCTTCTCAAGCAGGAGGGACACGTGCGCGGCGACCGGAGGGGTGGCACCTTCGTGTGCGAGCCCGATGGCAGCTCGGACCCCGATTCCGGCATCATGGACGCGCTGCGGATGCGCCTGGCTGAGCTGGTGGCCGGTGGGATGTCAGGCAAAGAGGTTCTCGCGCTCTGCGAGCACCTGCTGGATGAGATTGCGTATCGCTAGAAGTAAGGAAGTTTATGATGAGCACTGCGACTATCCTATGGCTCTCCTGCAGCTGGATTCCACTCCTCATATGGTGGACGCTCAGGAACAGCGCGCGCTTCAAGAAGAACATTGTCGTCGGCGTCACCTTCCCGCGCGAGGCGCGGGAAGACGTGCAGGTAAAGGCGTTACTTACCAGCTACCGTCACCTACAGCTCGCGTGCGCTATCGTGCTCGTGGCTGCGGCACTTGGCGGTGCGGCGACAGGAACGGTACGAGCGTGGGCCGGGTCGAGTATGTTCTGCTGGAGCGTCTGGATACTTGTGGTCTGTATCGTGCCCGAGGTGATCTACGCGCTTACCAACCGCAGGCTCGCGGCCCTGAAGGACGAGCGCGGCTGGCGGCCCAGAGGCGCCGCGGCCCAGCGCGTGACGGTGGCCGATATTGGGGCGGCCGCGCAGTCGTATCCGCGCGTCTCGAGCATATGGTTTGTCCTCATCTGCGCGGCGAGCCTGGTCCCCGTCCTACTCGACCGTGACAACGTAGTAATCTATCTGCTGTTTGTCGCATGTGTGCTCATGATGTGGGCAATCTTCCGTTGGTGCTACCGCAATCGCAGCGAGGTGGTGGACGACAACACCGCCCTCACGCAGACGCTCACGCGCATACGCCGGCGCGCCTGGGCGAGGGTGTTCCTCGTCGCGGCTGCGTCTTTTGCATTCATGAGCTGGGCGCAGCTCCTCTTCCAGGGTTCAACCAATCTGTACTTTATCGGTATGATGCTTCCCTGCACGGTCCTTGGAATCGTGGCGTTTGCAACCGAGATGCGCGTGCGTAGCCTACAGGAGCGTCTTACAAAGGCCAGCGGCGAGGGCTTCTACGTGGACGAGGACGATCACTGGATCTTTGGCATCTTTTACTATAACCCCGACGATGCTGAGCTCATAGTGAACGAGCGCGTGGGCATCAACACGTCGATCAACCTGGCACGGCCGGCGGGAAAGGCGATTGTAGTGGCCCTCGCTTGCTCGCTGCTCTGCCTGCCCGTGACGGGAGCGTTCATGGCGGAGGAATTTGGAGCTCCTGTGACGCTTGAGTTGAGCGAGCAGACGATTCGGGCACACCACTTGCTCACAACCTATGAGATTGACATGGCCGACGTGGTGTCTGTGGAGCTGGTTGACCAACTTCCCCAGATGACGCGCACGTTTGGCGGCGCGAGTGAAACCTTCCTTGAAGGTAACTTCTCAAGTGACGCGTACGGATCGCTCAAGGTGTGCCTGGACCCCGAGGTCGGCCCCTGGCTCCTCGTGCGGACGAGGAGCGGCACAACCTACCTTCTGGGCGCGAGCGACACGGCGCAGACCGAGACCGTTTATGAGGAAGTCCCCTCGGCCTTAGTCAATGCATAGTGTGACCTCTCGCGCCTAAACTCGTCGGTGTACTTGTTGTTGCCCATGCCTTGCCTCGCTTTCTCGGTTGTTTGAGCATATACGATTCCTGGGTTTTGAATCTGGGATGCCCGTGTCCGAAAAAACGATACAGGTCACTTTGACCCTAATTACGCCCCGTGGTGAGACAACATCGCGGACCACCGGGAGGACGTGGACTAGGGGTGCAGGGTGTAAAAAAACGCGACCGAGAGACTGTCCTAGTGTGCGAAAAACGCAATAAAACCACTATAAAATGATGTAAAAAACGCAACTGAAAGCGTATCATAGAGTGTGAAAAACGCATTTCACTTGTTAATTACTATGGGGAGATGAAATCATGCTCAAACGCAAGGCATACCAAAGGCTGGAGGATTGGAAACGATACAAGACGAAGCAGGCACTTCTCGTCAAAGGAGCCCGACAGGTAGGAAAGACGACCCTTGTCAGGCAGTTTGCCGCAGACAACTATGAGATCCTCGCCGAGGTGAACTTCTTCGACAACAAGACTGCCAAAGAGACGGTCATGAGGGCGATTGATGCCGATGACCTGCTTCTACGTCTTTCCGTGCTCAGCGGGAAAGAACTGGAGGCCGGAAAGACCCTCGTCTTCCTCGACGAGATCCAGGAGTGTGGTGCGGACCTGCTCACCTGGATCAAGATGCTCCTTGAACGGACCGACTACGATTACATTCTTTCGGGCTCTCTGCTGGGGCTTGAGGTATCCAATATTTCCTCCCTTCCCGTTGGTTTTTTGCAGGAAGTAACCTTGTATCCCCTTGATTTTGAGGAGTTTTGCTGGGCAAGTGGGATAGGCAAGACGGCATTGGAAGCTGTTTCTGCCTGTATGGAATCCCTTACCCCTGTGCCTGATTATCTGCATGATAAGCTTACGGATACCTTTTACCGGTATCTTTTGGTAGGCGGTATGCCTGACGTTGTGCAGGCCTTTGTGGACAACAACGACCTCTTGCGAGCCCGTAATCTGCAGAGGGGAATTGTGAACATGTACGAGATGGACATGGCCAAGTATGTATCGGATACGCTTGAGGCGCGCCAGGTACAAATGGTATACGAGTCCATACCTTCTCAGTTGAATTCCGAAAACAAGCGCTTCAAATATGCAAGGCTGGGGAAGAGTCTGAGGTTTGCCAACCTTGAGTTCGCGTTCGACTGGCTTGAGCACGTAGGGGTCGCTCTTCCGGCATTCCGAGTCAATGAGCCGACGTTTCCCCTTGCCGCCCATGAGGACCGAAACATGCTGAAGCTTTACGCAAATGACGTCGGCCTGCTTACCGCCCAAATGATGGGGGATGTCGATATCGATATCCTCAATAGAAGGTCAAGCATAAACTTTGGGTCGATATTTGAGAATGTGGCAGCCCAGGAATTCAAGGCGTGTGGAAGGGAACTGCGCTACTATAATTCCTCCAAGATAGGCGAGGTTGATTTTGTGCTTCAGGAGCAACAAGGAGGCATCGACCTCTGTGAGATAAAGAGTGGTAAGAACTATCGACGCCACAGTGCGCTTGACAATCTCCTAACAACAAAAAACTACAGCTTCGAACATGTCTACGTATTTCATGACGGCAATGTGGATACTCCAGAAGCTTTCGAAGGTGTTACGTATCTCCCTATTTATATGATGGGTATGGCACTGGGCTGACGCAGGAACTGGCTGACCAAGAACCAATTTGTGGTCTCTATTTCACTTCAGCGATGGCATAAAGATGTGGAGCGTTTTCGAGAAGTCCGTCTAGCTGAGATCTTGCTTCCTCGTCATTCGGGTTTTGGCGAGAATAGCATTTGTTCTGGAGATATAATTATGCCATTGGGACGAACGATGTCGAGCCTGGCGAGTGCCAACTGGTGCATAAAAATATCTTTGGAAAGTGTGACACCAGGACATCGAGAGATGAGACACTAGGCTTTTTTAGCACATGAAATTGAATTGGCTGATGCGGATGTTTGATCTCGTCCGATGCTGCTGGCAGAGCATCTCCAATCGTCGAAGATTTATAGGATATCTGGTTGCCCGCCTGATCCAGGCGCTTCTCTCCGTTGTGGCTCCACTTGTGGCCGGGGTTACCATAAATATGCTTCTTGAACCCAATACGCCGATGGGTTCGTTGATCTTGGCATGTCTATTCCTTGCAATATGTTGTATTTTAGCTGCGCTCTTTGATTACCTGGCCACCTTGGTATACACCTACCTTCAGGCAGATTCCTCATTTGATCTTGAGCTTCATGCTATTCAGCATATCCAACACCTAAGGCCGGCCTTCTTTAAAGGTTTTGATCCTGCGTATTGGCGTCGGCGTCTAGATGATGACACTAATGGTCTTTCGCTCTTCTTCCTGATGTCTATTGTCGATGTTCTTAAAAACACTGCAATTCTCGTAGTCATTGTGGTCGTTCTGTTTGTCATAGACCCCCTGCTCTCATTGGTATCTATAGTGCTTGCCATTGCCTCAGGTGGTATTTATATGATTTTCATGAATAGGATGTATAAGACAAGACTCGATTTTACAAATGAGATGTCACAGTACTCCTCACGGGCTCAAGAGCAGTTAGAGGAAGTCGAGTTTATCAGGAAACATGTTCTGTTTAACCGTTCCACAAAACGCCTGAAGGAGATCTTCTTCACGGTCCGAGAGGCAATGTATCAAACCAACAAGGTTGCGGCGCAAGTGTTTCTTTGTACGGGAGTGGTCCAAGGCATTGCCCAGGCGGCACTTCTTTTTGTTGCTGCCAGGGAAGTTTTTGCCGGCCATATGCAGGTGGGTTATGTGGCAACTGCCTTCGGCTACTTCACCACCATGGTTACATCCGTCGAGTACTTTGAGCAGTTTGGCCGCGACTACCAGAGCGCCCGCGTGAACTACAACAGATTACAAGAGCTTTGGGATGAGGAAGAGGAGCCGAACGGTTCCGGAGTTCCTACGGACACCAGCCTGATTACCTGCGACGATGTGGCCTTTTCATATCCAGGGAACAAAAACAGGACCCTCTGTGGAGTGAGCGGGCGCTTTCAAGCGGGGAAGATCTATGCCTTGGCAGGTACCAATGGATGTGGCAAGAGTACGCTTTTGAAGCTTCTCTCGGGGGAATATTTCAGCCTGTATGACGGATCCATATACTATGGCAATACCGACCTTGCAACGCTTGACCAATACGCCCTCAGGCACGACGTCATCGGCATTGTTGAGCAAGAGCCGACAATTCTCCAAGATACCCTGTGGAACAACTTGACGCTTCTGTGCAACAAGATGCCCAGTGAAGATAGGGTTTTGCAGCTTGTCAACTTGTTTGGACTTCAGAAGTTCCTCTCACCAGACAGGGGATTGCAGAGCGTCATTGATGCACATCGTGTTGCGTTGTCAGGAGGGGAGAAACAGAAGATCGCTATCATCCGCATGCTCCTCAAAGACCCAGAGGTGATGTTGCTTGACGAGCCAACTTCGGCACTTGATGCGGCAAGTCGGAGCCATCTCATTGACCTCCTCAAGGACTTTCGTAAGGACCACCTGGTAATCGTTGTGTCTCACGATGAGGAGCTTCTCGCCGTATGCGATGAGGTCCGGGAACTCTGAACCCTTTCCCTCTTAGAGACTCTGGTCGGCTTTCCTGCAATATATTCAGCCTTATGGCGCGCTTCTACGACGTCGATAGTGGGGCGGTGCGTGTCGGCGGCCACGACGTCCGTGAATTCACAGTGGACAGCCTGTTGAGGAATTTCTCGATGGTGTTCCAAGATGTCTACCTGTTCAATGACACCCTGGAGGCCAACATTGCGTTTGGGACTGCCGGCGCAACGCATGAGCAGGTGGTCGAAGCTGCCAAACGCGCACGGTGTCACGATTTTATCAGCGCCCTGCCCAACGGTTATGACACGATTGTGGGCGAGGGAGGCGCAAGCCTTTCCGGGGGAGAGCGCCAGCGCATCTCGATTGCCCGGGCGTTGCTCAAGGATGCCCCTATCGTGGTGCTTGATGAGGCGACGGCTTCAATCGATCCGGAGAACGAACAGCTTATCCAACAGGCACTTACGGAACTTACGCGCGAGAAGACCGTGGTGGTCATAGCACACAGGCTTGCGACTATCGAACATGCCGACCAGATCCTTGTGGTAGAGGATGGTGCCGTCGTCCAGAGGGGGACCCATGAGGAGCTTCTCGCGCAAGAAGGTGTGTACCGGCGCTTCGTTGAGGCACGTGCCGAGGCGGAAGGGTGGAAGATAGGATAGTCGCAGGCCGTCAGGGAAGTTCAGGCATTGCAACACGTTCGTTTGATGATTTGTATCAAATGGGTTCATTTTTTCTTGTTATCAGCATGAAATCAGTGCGTATGTGGGACACTAAATAGCAGTGAATACTGACCCGGTCAAGAAAGGAAGGCTCATGGCATACGAGTCTCGCGA